>NZ_LKEK01000057.1:0-72793 GCF_001466905.1 Pseudomonas sp. ICMP 3272 | reverse complement strand
GTTCCTGCAGGCACACCGCAGAGCATCATCGTGCCCACGCTGGAGTATGAGAAACGAGGGGTGTTCTGAAGATCCATCGTTCCTGCAGGCACACCGCAGAGCATCCTCGTGCCCATGCTCCGCGTGGGCATGCCGGTCTGGACGCTCTGCGTCCTCTTGCGACGCAGAGCGTCGTGAACTGCATTCCCGCACTGGAGCGTGAGAAACGATAGGTGTTCTGAAGATCCATCGTTCCTGCAGGTACACCGGAGAACAACAGCCACTTTGGCCTGTTCACAAAAAAGGCGCCTCGAAAGGCGCCTTTTTGTTTGTCGCAAAAGCAGTATTACTTGCCCGCCCAGCGCTTCAACACCAGCGTAGCGTTGGTGCCACCGAAGCCGAAGCTGTTGCTCATGACCAGGTCGATCTTCGCATCTTCCTGGGTCTTGAGCAGGATAGGCATGTCGGCAACCACCGGGTCCAGCTCGTCGATGTTGGCCGAACCTGCTATGAAGTTGTTTTCCATCATCAGCAGGCAATAGATCGCTTCGTGAACACCGGCGGCACCCAGCGAGTGGCCCGACAGGCTCTTGGTGGAGCTGATCGCCGGAGCGTTGGCGCCGAATACTTCGCGCACGCCTTCCATTTCCTTGGCGTCGCCGACCGGGGTCGAGGTGCCGTGGGTGTTGATGTAGTCAATGTCGCCGGAGTTGATATCACCCAGGGCCATCTGCATGCAGCGAATTGCACCTTCACCGCTTGGCGCAACCATGTCGTAGCCGTCGGATGTAGCACCGTAGCCGACGATTTCAGCATAGATTTTCGCGCCGCGTGCCAGAGCGTGTTCCAGCTCTTCGACGACAACCATGCCGCCGCCACCGGCAATGACGAAACCGTCACGCTTGGCGTCGTAGGCACGGGAGGCTTTTTCCGGCGTCTCGTTGTACTGAGTGGACAGCGCGCCCATTGCGTCGAACAGGAACGACTGGCTCCAGTGCTCTTCTTCGCCGCCACCGGCAAAGACGATGTCCTGTTTGCCCAGCTGGATCTGCTCGACAGCGTTGCCGATGCAGTGAGCGCTGGTGGCGCAGGCGGACGAAATGGAGTAGTTCACGCCCTTGATCTTGAACGGCGTGGCCAGGCAGGCCGAAACGGTGCTGCCCATGGTCCGCGTGACACGGTAAGGACCGACGCGCTTGACGCCTTTTTCGCGCAGGGTATCCAGCGCTTCCATCTGGTTCAGGGTCGATGCGCCGCCGCTGCCAGCGATCAGGCCGGTACGCACGTTGGAAACCTGTTCCTCGGTAAGACCCGAATCGGTGATTGCGTCTTTCATCGCCAGGTAGGCATAAGCTGCCGCATGACCGACGAAGCGAAAGATCTTGCGATCGATCAGCTCTTCCAGATTCAGGTCGATGGAGCCGGAAACCTGGCTGCGCAGACCCATTTCGGCATATTCCGGGTTGAAGCGGATGCCAGGGCGGTTAGCACGCAGGTTAGCGGTGACGGTGTCTTTGTCATTGCCCAAGCAGGAAACAATACCCAGACCAGTGATAACGACGCGGCGCATGCGAGTACCCTTAGAAATTTTCAGTGGAAGTAAACACGCCGACCCGAAGGCCTTCGGCGGTATAGATTTCACGACCGTCGACACTCACTGAACCGTCGGCAATGGCCAGGTTCAGTTTGCCTTTCAGGACGCGCTTGATATGAATGTTGTAGGTGACCTTTTTGGCGGTAGGCAGCACCTGGCCGAAAAACTTCACCTCGCCCGAACCCAGGGCGCGGCCACGGCCGGGGTTACCCTGCCAGCCAAGATAGAAACCAACCAGTTGCCACATGGCGTCAAGGCCCAGGCATCCTGGCATCACCGGATCACCTTCAAAGTGGCAGGCAAAAAACCACAGGTCCGGGTTGATATCCAGTTCGGCGACCAATTCACCCTTGCTGAACTTGCCACCTTCGTCGCTGATGTGTGTGATGCGATCAACCATCAGCATGTTGGGGGCGGGCAGTTGCGCATTACCTGGGCCGAACAGCTCGCCACGACTGCAGCGCAGCAGGTCTTCCCGGGTAAAGGCGTGTTGTTTGGTCATGCGAGCTCCTCAATAATCTCGTGCGGCAGGTTGTGGCGTCACTGGCTAGAACGCTGGTCCTGTCGTACCAATTCGCCAGGACCCTGTCCGGCAGCCTACTCATAGACTGTTGCGTTGTAATGAAAGTCACAGCTCAGGTGAAATCAAGGTACACCTGTTCACTGAATTTTGTCATTCAGCCGATTTTGCTGGCCGATTTGCGTGCCAAGACTGCCGCAATTTAACATTTATCGCCAGTCACAGGTGCGTCAAAGGGCAGCCAACGGTGTAAAACCTGCTGTAAATCAGCGTGTTTGAAAGGTTTCGCCAGGTAATCATCCATACCTGCCTGTAAACACGCGTCCCGATCACCCTGCAGTGCATTGGCAGTCAGGGCAATGATTGGGATTCGTTCCAGGCCGGAAAGTTGCCTGATTCTACGTGTGGCTTCATAGCCGTCCATGACCGGCAGTCGGCAATCCATGAGGATCAGTGCGTGGTTTCCCGCGCTTGCCTTCATCACCGCTTCGGCGCCATCCACCGCCACGTCGACTTCGCAACCCAGATTACGCAACATGGCCTGCACCACGGTGCGGTTCACCGGGTTGTCCTCGACCAGCAATATGCTGCGCTCCTTGCCATGTGCATCGAGTACCGACAGCGGCTTGGCGATATCCACCGAAACATCGCGTGAAACGGGCAGGGGAATCTGCAGCGTGAACACAGAACCCGAACCCTCCTGGCTCTCGGCACGCAACGTGCCGCCCATGCGTTCGGCAAGGGTACGGGCAATCGGCAGTCCCAACCCTGTGCCGCCATAGCGCCTGGAAATCGAGCTGTCGGCCTGCTTGAACGCATCGAACATCGACTCCAGTCGCTCGGCGTCGATACCAATGCCGCTGTCATGCACGGCACAGGTAAAGTGCAGCTGGTCGTTGTCGAGCATCGCCCATTGGGCGACAACGCTGACCTTGCCTTGCTCGGTAAATTTAAGCGCGTTGCCGATCAGATTCACCAGGATCTGCCTGATCCGGGTCGGGTCGCCTGTGACGGTCACTGTTTCCAGCCCGGGCTGAATGTGCAGTTCCAGTAGCAGCTTGCGTTGCAGTGCGCTGTGGTTGAACGCATGGGTCGAGGCACTGACCAGTTCGGCCAGATTGAACGCTATGCCTTCCATTTGCAGGGCATCGCGTTCAATGCGGGAAAAATCGAGGATGTCGTTGATGACCCGTAGCAGATGCTCGGTTGACTCAGTCGCCAGCGTCGCATACTCGCTTTGCTCAGCGGTCATGCGTGTGGTCTCCATCAGTTGCAGCATGCCCAGCACGCCGTTCATGGGGGTGCGCAACTCGTGACTCATCATTGCCAGGAAATCCGACTTGGCACGGTTGGCCTGCTCGGCTTCTTCGCGTGTCTGGATCAACTGCGCCACCGAGCGCTGCTGCTCAAGGCTGGTGCGGTGCAGGTTCTCTGCCAGATTGTTGATGTGTCGTGCCAGTGCGCCTAACTCGGCATCGTCGCTGACCGGCAGGGGTGTGTGGTAGTCGCCCTGCTGAATGGCCTTGAGGGCTTCGCCCATTTCCTTGACGGGTCTGGACAGGCTCAGCGCCAGGCCGCGGGCCAGCAAAAAAGCGAACAGCAACGCGCCCAGCGCCAGGACACCGGCCTTGAGCAATATCTCCTGCTGACGTCGACTGAAGGCCTCATTGGACATCCCGACCAATACTCGTCCCAGATAGTTCTGCGACGTATTTTCAGGTGCCTGGCGATTGCCTTTGGGCGACGTGGCGGGGTGACTGTTAGCCTTTGCGCGCTGTGGGTAGACAGAGGCCTGGAATATTTCCATCTGCCGTGCCAACTGCTCGTTTTCGCGGGGCTGATCTATATAGATCATGGCCGTATTGGAGCTGTCCTGAATCTCTACATAGCGAACGCTGGGCATGGACAGGGTGGCGCGCATCAACGCCTTCAACCCGTCGATATCGCCTGTCGCCACACCCGGTTCGACGGCCATAGCCAATTGATTGGCGATGAGCTGCCCGGTGTGATTGAGCTCCTGACGCAAGTCCTGAATACGCACGAAGGTGAAAAAACTGATCAGCAGAGCCGTCAGCAACAGGGCAGGGCCCAGGCTGATGATCTGAGTGCGGGTATTGATATCCCAGTGCCGAAATTTCATCGGCTGCGTGCCTTGCGCGCAATGCTTTGCGCTGGTGACTCGATTGATGCGTCCATGCCTGTTCGCCCGTTGGTCGCGACCCGGTCCGGCTGTGCAGCGCAGTGCCGGGTGTCGCGATAATTCATGCTGTGCACGCATGTTAACCGAGATAGCGCGCGTTTCCAGCGAACTTGTTGTCGCAGGCAGTCCCTGCATGCGTGACAGATCAGCTTTGTTGCTGGCCGATACCGCGGCGCTCCGTATAATGCTGGCATCGCCACTTGAATGGCTCTGGATGGATAGTTTTATGACCACACAGCAACCAGTCGCGGTTCTTGGTGGTGGCAGCTTCGGTACTGCCATTGCAAATCTGCTGGCCGAGAACGGCCATCAGGTTCTCCAGTGGATGCGTGATCCGGAGCAGGCGCAGGCGATTCGCGTCAACCGGGAGAACCCCCGTTATCTCAAGGGCATCAAGGTCCGGCCTGAAGTCGAGCCGGTTACCGACATCACCGCCGCGCTTGAAGCCTGCGAGCTGATTTTCGTCGCTCTGCCCTCAAGCGCCCTGCGCGCGGTACTCTCGCCCCATGTCGAGCGCCTGAACGGCAAGATGCTGGTCAGTCTGACCAAGGGTATTGAAGCGCAGAGCTTCAAATTGATGAGCCAGATCCTCGAAGAGATCGTTCCCCAGGCGCGTATCGGCGTATTGTCCGGGCCCAACCTGGCCCGGGAGATCGCCGAGCATGCGTTGACCGCCACCGTGGTTGCCAGCGAAGACGAGGCGCTGTGTCAGCAGGTCCAGGCCGCGCTGCACGGTCGTACGTTTCGGGTCTACGCCAGCAACGACCGGTTTGGTGTAGAACTGGGCGGGGCATTGAAGAACGTCTACGCAATTATCGCCGGCATGGCCGTAGCGCTGGAGATGGGCGAAAACACCAAGAGCATGCTGATCACCCGGGCGCTGGCGGAAATGACCCGTTTTGCGGTCAGTCAGGGTGCCAACCCGATGACCTTTCTCGGTCTGGCCGGGGTGGGCGATCTGATCGTCACTTGCTCCTCGCCCAAAAGTCGCAATTATCAGGTCGGTTTTGCGCTGGGCCAGGGGCTGACGCTGGAGGAGGCGGTTACTCGTCTGGGCGAAGTAGCTGAGGGCGTGAACACGCTCAAGGTGCTCAAGGTCAAAGCGCAGGAGGTTCAGGTCTATATGCCGTTGGTCGCCGGGCTGCATGCGATTCTTTTTGAAGGCCGTACGCTCAGCCAGGTCATCGAAGCGTTGATGCGTGCCGAGCCAAAGACGGATGTCGATTTCATTTCGATTACCGGCTTTAATTGACCTCATTCTGATCAGGGAGAATGTCTTGAACGAGTCGAAAATCCAGCATAACGAATCGATCCTGCTGCGCATTCTGTGGATGCTGCTGTTTCTGGGTGTATGGCACGTTGCGCAGATCATTCTGGCGGGCGTAGTGCTGGTGCAATTGGTTTATCGCCTTATCTATGGCGCGCCGAATGGCGGCCTGATGAGTTTCGGCGACAGTATCAGCCAGTACCTGGCCCAGATTGGTCGTTTCGGGACGTTTCACAGCGACCACAAGCCCTGGCCCTTCGCCGACTGGCCAGCGCCGCGCGCTGCTGAAGGCGAGGCGGCTCATCATGTTCCACCAGCGCCGCATCCGGTGCGTGACGAAGAGCCAAAACTGTGAAGGTCTGGGTATTGCGTCATGGCGAAGCGCAGTCGCGGGCGCGCAGTGATGCCGAACGCGAGCTGACCGCACACGGGCGTGAGGAGGTGCTCAAAAGTGCAGTACACCTGACTGACAAGGCGGTGCGACGGATCATCGCCAGCCCCTATGTTCGTGCACAGCAGACTGCCGAGTTGGTACGCCAGTCGCTGGGGTTCAATGATCCGGTGGTGACGGTGCCCTGGCTGACGCCGGACAGCAGCCCGCGTGAGGTGTTGCTCCAGCTGGACAAGCTGGGCGTCGACGAGGTGCTGCTGGTCAGTCATCAACCCCTGGTTGGCGAATTGATCGGCGTACTGGCGCACGGCAGTCCGCAACAGGCCGAGCCCATGAGTACCGCCAGTCTGGCCGAGCTGGAAGGCGAGTTCGTGCTGGCTGGCGCAATGCAGCTCAACAGCGTTCGACACGTTTGAAACGGTCTGTTCGAGCAATGAATCACCGCGAACGCGGCTCTCTTTGAAAAAGGATTTAACATGAGTGTATGGCGTCAGGCTCCTGATATCGAAGCCCTTATGGCGGCTCAGAAAAACACCATTGGCGAGGTGCTGGATATTCGCTTCGAATCGTTCACGGATGATTCCCTGACGGCCAGCATGGTGGTCGATCAGCGTACCCATCAGCCTTTCGGGCTGTTGCATGGCGGTGCATCCGTGGTGCTGGCCGAGTCTCTGGGTTCTATGGCCAGTTACCTGATTGTCGACCCGAGCAAGTATTTCTGCGTCGGGCTAGAGGTCAACGCCAACCATCTGCGCGGCGTGCGTACCGGACGGGTAACCGGTGTTGTGCGTCCCGTGCACATTGGCCGTACCACCCATGTCTGGGACATCCGTATCAGCACCGAAGAGGGCAAGCTGAGCTGCATATCGCGTCTGACCGTGGCGGTTGTGCCGCATGGCCAGGAGCCGCCTGCCCGCTGAGTTCATGCGCCTGATTTGTGGATGGCCGGAGTGCCATCTGCGATGGCAGTTCCAGTCATTGCTGTTGCTTGAAGCGGCTGCGCACAATTGCGACTCGTACGGCCTCTGGAAGTATCGGTATGTCGCAACCCGTGTTCTTCGCTCACGCCAACGGTTTTCCATCGGCTACCTATGGAAAGCTGTTCTGCGCGTTGGCACCGGAATATGCCGTCACGCACCTTGATCAGCATGCTCACGACCCGCGCTTTCCGGTGGATGACAACTGGCTGAACCTGGTCGATGAGCTGATCCATCATCTGCGTGAGCAGCCCGGCCCGGTATGGGGTGTGGGGCACTCGCTGGGTGGGGTTCTGCACCTGCATGCCGCGCTGCGCTGTCCGCAACTTTATCGTGGTGTGGTGATGCTGGATTCGCCGGTGCTGGGCCTGGCTGATCAGTTGTTCATCCGCGCAGCCAAACGGCTGGGTTTCATTGACCGCATCACGCCAGCGGGCCGCACACTGGGGCGTCGCGAGGCATTTGCCGATCTGGATGCAGCCCGCGCCTACTTTGCCAGCAAGACCCTGTTTCGCCGTTTCGATCCCGACTGCCTGACCGCTTACCTTGAACACGGCCTGCAGCAGGATGGCGAGCAACTGCGTCTGCGCTTTGACCCGGCGACGGAGATCAGTATTTACCGCAGCATTCCTCACACCAGCCCGATACCATCGCGGCAGCTCAAGGTGCCGCTGGCCATGGTGCGTGGCCAACACAGCCGGGTGATCATGCCTCATCATGGTTACCTTGCCCGACGCATGCGCGAAGGCGAATACCTGTCCATGCCCGGAGGGCACATGTTTCCACTTGAACGACCGGATGAAACAGCGTTGCTGCTCAAGACGCTGTTTGCACGCTGGAATGCCCGCAGTGCCTCCAGGGCCAGTGCATGACGCTTGCGGTGGAGGAAGTGCGCCTGAGCCTGGGGCATATCGAGCTGGCGGCTCATCTGTACGGCCCCGAGGACGGTCAGCCGGTTATCGCGCTGCACGGCTGGCTCGACAACGCCAACAGTTTCGCCCGGCTCGCACCACGTCTTGAGGGGTTACGGGTGGTGGCGCTGGACCTGGCGGGGCACGGTCATTCTGATCACCGACCAGCAGGCTCGTCCTATGCACTGGCTGATTATGCATTCGACGTGCTGCGCGTCGCCGAGCAACTTGGCTGGCAGCGCTTTGCCCTGCTGGGGCACTCGCTGGGCGCGATCATTTCTGTGGTGCTGGCAAGCTCGCTACCCGAGCGGGTCACGCGCCTGGCGCTGATCGACGGTCTGCTGCCATTGACGGGCAAGGCCGAATCCGCCGCCGAGCGAATGGGTGCCGCCATGCAGGCGCAACTCGAACTGGCGAACAAGAAAAAACCGGTTTATCAGGATCAGGATCGAGCCATTCAGGCGCGGATGAAAGGCGTGGTGGCGGTCAGTCGCGAGGCGGCCGAGCTGCTGGCTCAGCGAGGTTTGATGCCGGTGCCGGGTGGTTACACCTGGCGCAGCGACAGCCGCCTGACCTTGCCCTCCGCAATACGCTTCACGGATCAACAGGCCATGGCGTTCGTTCATGGCATTCGTTGCCCGACGCAATTGGTGATTGCCTCCGATGGCATGCTGGCGCAAAGGCAGGAGCTGTTGTCAGCGCTGCCCTTTGACGTCGAACGGCTGGTCGGCGGGCATCATTTGCACCTGAACGATGAGCAGGGAGCACATTCTGTTGCACACTGTATCAATCGCTTCTTCGCTGCTTCTTGACTTGAGACCGGCAACTGCCGACGCTGAGCGGGTTGAAACAGGAGTCAACCGTGATGGATCAATCCGCAGCCTCTCGCGACCGCCTTGTCGGCGATCTTTTTTATTCTCGCCCCCTGCTTGCCTGCCAATGAGAGCACTCATGCGTTTATCAAGTGTTCCCGTTGCGGCGTTGTGCATGTCGCTGTTCAGCGCTGTCCTTTTCGCTGCCGATGCGCCGGGCAGTCGTGATCTGGAGATTTTGCCCCGTCTGACCGATACCGAAATCGTAGACTATCGTCCTGCCGGCGAGCTTGAGCGTGTCTACCCGATGGGCTCGATCCGCAAGATCAGCGGTCAGTTGCGTTTCGACGGCCAGGTCAGTGCGCGTGGCACTCTGACGTCGGTTACCTATCAATTACCTGCCGAGCACGCATCCGACGACGCCTTTACCGCCGCGCGTGAAGCCTTGCAGCAGCAGGGTGCAGAATTGTTGTTCTGGTGCCAGGCGCGTGACTGCGGAGAAAGCAGTCTGTGGGCCAACGAGGTGTTCGGCAATGCCAAGCTGTATGGCGCGGACGACCGGCAGGCCTACCTGCTGTTGCGTCTGGCCGAGCCCCGGAGCGAAACCCTCGTCGCGCTGTACAGCATCACCCGCGGCAACCGTAGGGCGTACTTGCATGTCGAGCAGTTTGAATCCGCCGCGCCGCTGGGCGAACTGCTGCCAACCTCGGCCACGTTGCTGCGCCAACTGAAAAGCACGGGCAAGCTGGAACTGCCCAGGCTGAGCGGCGAGCCACAGGAAGCCTGGGTCACGCTGATTTCCCGCGGTCTGAATCTGGACAGCACGCTGCGCGCAACCGTCTCCGGCCCCAGTGCAAGTGCATGGCGCGACGCTCTGGTGGCCAAGGGCGTGCGCGCTGCGCGTCTGGAAGCGGGCGCTGCCGATAGCAAGGGGCTGGTGATCGAGGTCATCCGCTAACCCTGATGCGCAAGGTTATGGAGAACAATGGCTGACCTCAGCCTTGTTCAGCCTTATGCTCGTGACCTCCGAGCCTATAAGTGGATGCCGCATGTTCAACAATGATCGTTTACTGGTGCAGATTCTGCTGCTGGCGCTATTCGGTGCCTGCCTCTGGGTGATGGCACCTTTCTGGTCGGCACTGATCTGGGGCGCGGTGCTGGCGTTTGCCAGCTGGCCGCTGATGCGCCTGCTGACCCGCTGGTTCAACGGTCGCGAATCGCTGGCCGCTTTGGTCATGAGCCTGTGCTGGATGTTGCTGGTGGCGGCTCCGCTGGTCTGGCTGGGGTTCAATCTTGCTGATCATGTGCGTGATGCCACGGCGCTGATCAAGGATATCCAGGTGGACGGGCTGCCCGATCCGCCGCAATGGTTGGCAGGGGTTCCATTGGTGGGCGAGCGACTGGTGGGGTTCTGGACCACCATCGATCAGCAGGGCGCGGCGCTGATGAATACCGTCAAGCCTTATCTGGGGGAGGTCGGCAACTGGCTGCTGGCGCGCAGCGCACAGATAGGTGGCGGCATCCTTGAACTGACCCTGAGTATCGTTTTCGCATTCTTTTTCTACCGCGATGGTCCGCGTCTGGCGGCCTTCGTACTCAGCCTGCTTGAGCGTCTGATCGGTGATCGTGCCCAGTATTATCTGGACCTGGTGGCCGGTACGGTTCAACGAGTGGTCAACGGGGTGATAGGCACGGCGGCGGCACAGGCATTGCTGGCGCTGATCGGCTTTCTGATTGCGGGCATTCCCGGCGCGCTGGTACTGGGTATTCTTACTTTCCTGTTCAGCCTTATTCCGATGGGCCCGCCGCTGGTCTGGTTGCCTGCGACTGCCTGGCTGGTCTGGCAGGGCGAATACGGCATGGCGATATTTCTCGGTATCTGGGGCATGTTCGTCATCAGCGGTGTAGATAACGTGCTCAAGCCTTACCTGATCAGTCGGGGCGGTAACCTGCCGCTGGTGATCGTGTTGCTGGGGGTATTTGGTGGCCTGCTGGCGTTTGGTTTTATCGGCCTGTTCATCGGCCCGACCCTGCTGGCGGTAGCCTATAGCCTGCTGACTGACTGGGTCGGCAGCGAACGAGCTCGCAGCAGCCGCTGACAGCGAGAGTTTCCGCCGCGCCAGTACGGGCGGCGGAGTCTCGCTTTACGCAGCGGTGTTCAGGTACTTGCCGACAGGCTTACTGCTCTGGGTGTCATATTTTTCGCTGAGTGCGGCGATCATCTTGTTCAATGCCTGAGTGGCAATCTGGTTGGTGTTGCCCTGATCAATGGTGTTGTCACTCTGTTTCAACGCGGCAGACAATTCGGAGGCGCTGATACTGTCGTTGCTATCGCTGTCCAGCGTACTGAACAGGCTGGCGCTGTCAGTGCTGCCGGAGGTGCTCATTTGCGCAGGCGGCATACCGGCAGGGGGCTGTTGCGGTTGCATACCGGCGACCAGTTCTTCAAGGCTGACTGTGCCGTCTTCGTCAGTGTCCAGTGCATCGAACACCTGGTTGCTGTTCGCCGTGCTGCCCGCATTGCTAAGGCCGGTGGTCAGTTCGTCGCTGCTGATCGCGCCATCGCCATCGCTGTCCAGCGAGCCGAACAGGTCTTCTGCCTGCTCATCGACCGACTGCATGGGTGGCGGCGGTGGCGGTGTCATGGCGGCCAGCTCATCGGCATCCAGGCTGTCATCGTCATTGCTGTCCAGATCGCTGAACGCCTTGCTCAGGCTGACAGTAATGCCGTCCTTGCTGTTCGACGACAAGGCCGAGCTCAGCTCATCCTTGCCGATGCTGCCGTCGCCATCGGTGTCCAGTTTTGCCAGCAACTCTTCCTGGAACTTCTTGCTGTTGGTGCTGGCGGTGGCACTGGTCGAGCTGGTGTAGCTGGAAAAGCTGCTGCTGATCCCGTTGATCATGAGTCTCACTCCCCTGAGATAAATGTGTCCGGTAGCGGTGTACCGGCTTTTGCAGCCTCGGGGCGTCAGTTGTCCTGGAGATTTAAGCTTTGTACGCGGTGTGATACAGACTGCGTCAGAGGCGTGGCAGGTTCAGTATCGCGGTCAGGCCGCCACCCGGTGTTTGCGCAAGCGTCAGCTCGCCGCCGATTCTTCGCGCAGCCTCACGGGCGATGCTCATGCCCATGCCGATACCGCCGGAGTTGCGGTTGCGCGAACCTTCCAGGCGATAGAACGGCTCAAACACCGCTTCGTGAAATTCAGGGGCAATGCCCGGTCCGTGATCAACGACCGATATGCGTACGCGTTCGGCGCTGTCCTCGATCACGATATGGACGCTACCGGCATAGCGAAGCGCGTTGTCGACCAGGTTCTGCAGGCACGAACGCAGTGCCATCGGTTGTGTTCTGAGCGGCTTGCACTGGCCTTGGTACTGCACATCATCGCCATTGTCCTGCGCATTCTCGGCCTGGGATTCGATCAGCGCCTGCAGGTCGAACTGCTGCAACGCTTCGCTGCGCCGATGTTCATTGAGGTAGGCAAGCGTGGCGTCGAGCATGCTGATCATGTCGTTGAGGTCCTGAGTCATCTGGCCATGCAGCCTTGGCTCTTCGATCTGTTCAACACGCAGTTTGAGCCGCGAAAGGGGCGTGCGCAGGTCATGGGATACCGCAGCCAGCATGCGCCCGCGCTGCTGCATCTGTTCGCGGATCTTGCGCTGCATGAGGTTGAAGGTCTGCGCAGCCTGGCGTGCTTCCTGCGGGCCGCTTATTTCAAGGGGCGGGCTGTCCAGGTCTTCACTGAGGCGCTCGGCGGCCTCGCTCAGGCGCTGTACCGGGCGGCTCAGTGCCTTGGCGCCATACCATGCAGCAACAATGAGGGTGACGAACTGAAAGAACAGCAGCACCAGCGGGCCACCCGGTGGCGGTCGATGACGTCGCCCTTGATCATCCTGCGAATGCTGCGCGTCTGGGCGGTCATCAGGTGGAGGGCGCATGCCGTATTGGGTGAACCAGATGAAAGCCAGTAAATGCGCCAGCAGAATAGCCAGCAGTGCGCCCCCGAAAAGGCGCGCAAACAGCGTGTCGAACCGGCGGATCAACCCAGCTCCCTGGCATCGAACAAATAGCCTTCACCGCGCACAGTCTTGATCAACTGCGGGTTCTTCGGATCGTCGCCGAGCTTCTGACGCAAACGCGAGACGAGCAAATCGATGCTGCGGTCGAACGCCTCGATCGATCGGCCTCGGGCGGCGTCCAGCAACTGTTCACGGCTCAGCACCCGGTGCGGCCGTTCGAGAAATACGCGCAGCAGACGGAACTCGGCGTTGGACAACGGCACCACCAGACCGTCGGCGGCTGTCAATTGACGCAGCACGCTGTTCAGCCGCCAGGCGTCAAAGCGAATGGTGGTGCGCTGATCGCTGCGTTCGTCGCGTACCCGGCGCAGAATGGTCTGAATACGCGCGACCAGCTCGCGCGGCTCGAACGGCTTGGCCATGTAATCGTCGGCACCCAGTTCCAGACCAATGATCCGGTCAGTCGGTTCGCAGCGGGCGGTCAGCATCAGAATCGGGATGTCCGAGGTGCTGCGCAGCCAGCGGCACAGCGACAGGCCGTCTTCACCGGGCAGCATCAGGTCGAGCACCACCACGTCGAAGGTTTCATCGGTCAATGCCTGACGCATCTGCGTGCCGTCGGTGACGCCACGAGCGTTGATATTGAAGCGCGTCAGGTAATCGCAGAGCAGTTCGCGAATGGCCACATCGTCATCGACAATCAGCGCGCGAACGCTCCAGCGTTGTTCGGTCGATGTGGCATCCAGGGGGGTGTCGGGAAGTGCTTGCATAGTGCGTCTGTCGCCTGCGTGTGCCGCCGTTGTCTGGCCGCTGTTGAAGATCAACGCTGCTCCTCATGCTACTTCGCCGGGAGTTGCGGCGGAAGGGTGACGTGATCGAATGTCGAGGGCATTTCAGAAATGTATCAGGCCTGATACAAAAACTGTCGAATGTGCTTTCCGGCTCGCCCCTTCTACTGGCCACTGGTAGTTCTGACAGTATCCCGTCTCAGGTAACTACCGTTTAATCAGATGGAGCACAGGCCCGGAGGACCTGTGTGCTGAAAGAGAAGCGCTCATCGAGAGAGCTTTTCACACATCAACCTGCCGCAGGGCTCCTGTGAAGGGAGGGGGGCGGCAATCGGTAGCAAAGGAGTGCTGATTATGGTCGATTCGAAAACAACACTGACACCTGAACAAAGCAAGGCGGCGCGCATCGCGTACCGGCTGGCGCGCAGTCAGCGCGGTATGGACCTCAAGGCAGAGCTCGCAGTGGCGCAAGTGGCCAACATCGTGGACCCGACGGACGGGACGTTGAACAAGGACGTTTTGCTCGGTACATCGCTTGACGTTACTCTCGCCCAGTGGGCGCAGTTGGTCACTGGCGATAACGAATCCGATACCTTTTTCATCGATTGGGCAGTGGGTGAAGTACCGGCTGACGACGGATTCTTGGAAGTGTTTACAGGTACGGTCACTGCGCCAGTGGCCGTTGGCACCTTTCCAAAGTTGATCAACATTCCGCTGGCCACCCTTTCGCCTGGATTCCCCAAACCGGCAGACGGTGTTTACAGTCTTCGCTATCGGATCAGGCAGCCGAACGACCAGGAGACTATCAGCCCGCTGCTCAAGCTGATCGTCGATACCACGCCGCCCGGCGGGCAGTCAGAGCCTGGTTCGATGGTTCTGGCAACTGCCCAGTTGACACAGGAATTCCTCGACAACAACCCGGGCGGTCTGGTCGGCACACTGCCTGACTATGGCGACTGGCAGGCCGGCGACAAGGTAGCCTTTTATTGGGTTAACGGAGTTTTACCCGTGGATCCGGTTGAGCTTCCGAGCCCGATCGGATTTGTCAGCGTAGACAACGCGACGAATAACACGGTGACATTTCCCGTCTCGGCAATCGAAGGGTCAACGGACGAGGCCTATTACGTCGCCTATTTCCTCTTTGACAAGGCCACTAACCGCAGCCGTCTGTCTGCTTATACGCGTATTGACGTAGCATTGGGTTTGCTGCCCGACAATCTGAAGGACCCGCTGGTGCCACTGGCGCTGCCTATGGATAATCTGATCAACCTGCCTGACGCACGAATGGGCGTCGAGGTGCTGATCGAGTCGTTCGATAACTGGAAGCCTACCGATCGTATCGAGGTCACTTGGGGTACAGCAGTACTGTGGCCCGAGTACATGGGAGAGGTCCCGCAGTTTCCGTTTTCGGTCAGGGTTCCTGACACGGTGTTGCGTGATCAGTACGATCAAGCGACTGGCGGTGATCAGCCGACTACAGTGAGTTATCGAGTCCTGCGTGGCGTTGTTCCGTCCGCAGTGAAAAGCATCAGTGTCAATGTCAATTTCTCCACTATCGGGCCTTATCCCGTTCCTGATCCTGATCCTGACTGGCCTGATCCGGTCAACGATCAGTTGTTACCGGTCGAGGTCTACGGCGAAGTTTCCAACGAGCTGAATGTCCTGAAGCTGTCGGACGATAAGAAGGATGCCAGTGTCAGATTCAAACTTTATGACCCGCTTCTACCGGGCGAAGTTGTAGATTTCTACTGGGGCGCAAGCTACGTGCCTGAGGTGCAATACACCGTGGCAGACACTGATGCGGCCGGAGACGAGCGCGAGGTCAAAATACCCTGGATTTATATCGAATTTGAAGGTAATCGCCCTGATTTGCCGGTTCATTACAGCATTCGTGCCGCCGACTCAGAGAATACGCAACAATCGCCGGATACGCGGGTCGACGTGAGTGCTGTGGTCATCACTCCCGATGCCCCGGTCTTTGAAGGTACCAGTTCAGGCGGCTGGCTGAATTGCACCTCGCTCTATAAGGATCCTGCCAATCCATCCTCAGGAGAGCCCGGTGTGCGGGTGGCCGTTCCTGATCTTTCGAACTATCTGGCGACAGGCGATACCGTCACTCTGTACTGGAACGCTTTTCCGCCGGATCCAAATGACGATACGCCTATTTCAGGTGCCGAAAAGACCGAAGATATTGTGTTGGGGGACGATTATCCAGTCACG
The DNA here is from genome assembly GCF_001466905.1 of Pseudomonas sp. ICMP 3272. Lineage (NCBI taxonomy): Bacteria > Pseudomonadati > Pseudomonadota > Gammaproteobacteria > Pseudomonadales > Pseudomonadaceae > Pseudomonas > Pseudomonas sp. ICMP 3272. The sequence continues at coordinate 57,114 of NZ_LKEK01000057.1, read as the reverse complement.
GGCTTTACTTGGCTGGTCACGCCATACGCGACACACCTTCTGCCCACTTATGACCCTGCTGGTCATGGCATAGATGCGCGCGGGAAGATCAAGTATTCGTTCACTCTGAAGGGCTCCACCATTACCTCACTGGAAACCACTGCCAAGGTGGGTATGTACTGGGCAAATGGAGCGTGTCCTATCGTGTAGAGAGCTTTAAAGACGGATCACAGGCAGAAGGTGCCTGCGATCCTCTGCGCGCCGTGTTTTCAGTTATTGCGCCGGTCCAGGTTGCTCCCAAACAGTTTAATGAAGCTGTGCGTATGGGGGCATTTTGCCTACGCTTACCGGTACCTCCCCGTAAATTAACGACTGGCAGAGCCTCAATACCAGAACCTCCCTACATTTACATAGGAAACGTCCTACAGAGCATTCAGTTTGATCCCCGTAACCTTCCGGCCTCTTTCTCGTGGCCGAGTTCGGGCAAGGACCACGGGGTTCAACGCCGTTTCATTCAGGTAATACACCATAATGAATGCTCCATTCGCGCTGCTTCCGCTCTCACGAACACTAAAGATCATGGCGTTTCTCTCCCCCTTCCTGTCCAGCAGTTCTGTCTTTGCGCAAACCTCTGTCAATGGCCCCGCGACCATTGATGCCACGACCCCGCTGGACAGCTATCGGGTGGGCAGCAATGGGGTGCTGACCGCCAATGGCGCGACCACCCTGCAAATATCTACAGTCACCGGCGCGCAGCTGACACTCAATGGCAGTCAGGTCAGCGCGGCTACCGGCACAGCAGTCTCGTTGACCGGGGCAAATGCCTTGATTACCGGAAGCCAGCTGACGGGTGGTGCGGATGGTATGGGGATGGGCAATAACACTGCGCAACTGGTTGGCTCCACGGCAACGGTTATCGGCAGCACGATCACGGCAACCAATCGTGGCGTGAATGCCGGCTCGCTCGCCAATCTGACACTGGAGCGCAGCGCAGTAACGGCCACGGGCACCAACGGCAGGGGCGTGGAGATGTTTGACTCCACTGTGAAGGCGTCCGACAGCACCATCACCGGGCAGCAATATGGGATCCGTATGCTTGCCGACCCCGGCGTACCCTCAAGCAATCTATTGACCCTGGAAGGGACCCGGGTCGAAGGTGTCACGGATTCGGCACTGATTGTCGGAACGCCCACCGGGGCGCCTGTCACTGCCACTATTTTCGTCAAAAATGGCTCCACGCTGACCGGCGGCAACGGCAAGATACTGGAGCTGATCAACGGTTCTACAGCCAATATGACCGTCGACAACAGTCAATTGCTGGGCGATATATCCGCTGACGCAGGCAGTACTGCCGGTCTGGTATTACAAAACAATGCAACCCTGACCGGACGTCTGCAGAACGTCGCCAGTTTTTCGCTCGCCAGCGGGGGGCAGTGGACGATGGTCGAAAACAGCCAGGTGGGTAACGTGTCCATGAATGGCGGGTCGGTCAGGTTTGGTGACGCGGCCTCGTTTTACACCTTGTCACTTGCAAGCCTGTCAGGGAGCGGCACGTTCATGATGGACGTGGATTTCGGCGGCGCGGCCACAGACTTTCTGGATATCACCGGCAATGCAACCGGCAGCCATTCCTTGCTTATCGGCAGCACCGGTACCGATCCTCTCAGTGACACCTCTCTGCACGTAGTACATGCCGCAGCCGGCGATGCCAGTTTTTCCCTGGCAGGCGGCGCCGTGGATCTGGGGGCATGGTCCTATGACCTGATCAAGCATGGCGCAAACGACTGGTATCTGGACACCGCCACCCGAACCATCAGCCCGGGCGCACAGACTGTCATGGCGTTGTTCAATACCGCACCGACTGTCTGGTATGGAGAGTTGAGCACGTTACGTTCGCGCATGGGTGAGTTGCGCATGGACCAGGCCCGTTCCGGTGGCTGGATGCGTACCTACGGCAACAAATTCAATGTCGCCGACGCCTCGGGCTTCGGATATCAGCAGGTTCAGAGCGGTGTTGCTCTTGGCGCAGATGGCAAGCTGCCTGTGGGGTCGGGGCAATGGCTGGCGGGTGTCATGATCGGGCAAAGCTCGTCCGACCTCAGCCTGGATCACGGTGCCAGTGGCAAGGTCGACAGCTACTCGCTGGGCGCTTACAGCACCTGGCTGGACAGCGAGAGCGGCTACTACGTCGATGGCGTGATCAAACTCAATCAGTTCAAAAACAAGGCCAGAGTCAATCTCAGCGATGGTTCCCGCACGCGCGGCAACTACGACAATCTGGGGGTTGGCGCGTCACTGGAACTGGGTCGGCACATCAAACTGAACAACGGTTATTTTCTTGAACCCTACACCCAACTGACGGGCCTGGTCGTTCAGGGCAAGGACTATGCCCTGGATAACGGTATGCATACTGAAGGTGACCGCAGCCGGTCGCTGCTCGGCAAGGTCGGTACGACGGCGGGGCGCAGTTTCGATCTGGGCCAGGGACGTACGCTGCAACCTTACGTGCGGGTTGCCGTGGCCCAGGAATTCGTCAACAGGAACGAGGTCAAGGTCAACGACAACGTCTTCAATAACGACCTCTCCGGTTCCCGTGGCGAGTTGGGGGCGGGCGTTTCGGTGTCGCTGTCTGACAACCTGCAGTTGCATGCTGATTTCGATTACAGCAATGGCGATGCCATCGAGCAGCCGTGGGGCGCCAGTGCAGGCTTGCGTTACAGCTGGTAGCGACAGCGAAGCGGGAGGCTGATGCTTGATCGATGGCGCTGATGCGCCAACGGTCCTATCACTTGTGCCAGTATCCGCAGAAAAAAACTGGGTGTTAACTGACGGGCATGGCGGTCGGCAAACGGGTCGGCCACCGCTTTCTCGTGCTGGAGGCCTGGCTAATGTCTGTCATTTCAACGTGGATCGAACGGATCAGAATCCTTTTTCGGCCGGCTTCATGGCGCAAGAGCGTGCTGCTTGCGCCGCCCTTGATCGCCGAACTCCTCCCTGACGTACCCGGCGGTGAGCCCAATCTGCTTCCCAGCAGTGCCTGGCTCGTGCCGTTGCGGGTCGATTTTCCCATGTGGCAAAACTCCGAGCCCACCCCAAGCAACCCTGAGTATCTGCGCGTGTATTGGAATGACGTGCTGCTGGACGAGAAGGTCTGGACCGAACCTGTACAGCCTGTCGATCTGTTCATCATGATCGAGCAGCAACGCCTTGGCGAAGGCCGGCATCTACTCCGTTATAGCGTCGAGACCGCGAACCAGGTGCAGACTGAATCCGAAACACTGGCCTTTGTCATTGATAAAACGGCACCGGTATTCGATGACGAAGGTGCGCTGATTTTTCCGCAGGAAATCGTCAGGGACGGTCTTACCGCGGCGTGGCTGAACACTCATGGCGACACCGTGCTGGCCGAAGTGCCCGCGTATTTTTTGCCGAACCCCGGGGATCTCGTTATCTGGTACTGGAGCAGTACGCCGACGGGATCGGAGCACACCGGAACCCTGACGCTTGAAGAGTCCGATATCGGAAGTGCGATTAATATTGCCTTCGACAGGCAACTGGTTCTCGAGAGCGGCGATGGCATTCGTTACGTGTCCTACAGGCTGAAGGATCGCTCGGGGAATAGCGGGCCCCGGGCGCTGGCTGTTTCGCTGCTGGTGTGCGCTCAGCCAGTACAGCGTGTGCTGCCACCCCCGCTGGTTCAGAAGGCCTCAGGCTCGGCATACGCCAGTACCCTCGATCCGGTAGATGCTTATGGGGGCGCAGTGGTATCGATACCCGAGAATGCCGTGATTGCTCCCGGTGACACCGTCCGCGTCCAATGGGCCGAGCCCGGCAGTGTGGGTTCCTTTCTTACGGAGGTAGCAGACTCGAGACTGTTCAACATTCCTTCCACACAGATTGCCCAGCATTTCGGCAAGGCGATCCCGGTGTACTACGAGGTGTTCGAAAATAGCGCCGAACCACCTTATCGTTCGGACCAGCATACTCTGACTCTGAGTATTCCGGGGATGACAGGCTTTCCAGTCGTGCAGTGTGACAAGGTCTCCGGGACGATTCTGAGCCTGCAAGACATTGCCGAGGGAGGCTACGCAAGGTTCACGCTCGACAGTTGGTCATTCATGGGCACTGACCAGTTCGTCACCATTGATGTGCGTGGTGTCAGCGGTGCTGATAATGAGTTGTTGATCGTGAACGTTCTGGATGAATACCCGGTGCCGCGGGTGGACGATAGAATCGACGCCGGTGTTATCAGTAAAACGGATTTGAAGGCATTTAATCTCGGCACTCAGCTGGATGTCCGGGTGCGTGTGAGTTTCGACCAGACGCTCTCCTGGCAGTCTTTCCCTTCGCTCATACCAACGTTGTACTCCTGAGGAGGTCATGGACCGCCAGCTTGGCAGTCCACGGCGCATTGCTACTTGTAGGTCATCGTGAAGCTGAGGGCCCCTTTGGCCTTGCCCGGCCGGATCGCGCTGCTGGCCTGTGTCTGATAGAAACGGGCGTAAAAGTTCAGCACAACGTTACCGGGTGTGATTACCATCATTGGCACTTCGGTCTGCAGCTCCATGGGCGTGACTCCATCACCTTTGAGAATCTGAATCCCCATGCCCTTGGCGTCCGAGTCGCTGGTCAGGGTGAAAACCCCGCTGCCGACAGGGCCCTCGGGAACCGAGCCTTCGACACCATCGAGCTGGATATGCGCCGTTGCCACGAAGCCTGCGTCCATGTAGGTCTCGCAGTTGCTCAACGCAATACTGAATGGCACCGCAGGTGTGGTGAAGCCGGGACCGGTGAAGTCCGCGCTGTCCCACTCACCCAACTGCACCGGGTCGGCACTGACCGGATCTGCACCAACGCTGCACTGTGCCTGAAGTATCGTGCCGGTTAGCCCGTACTTCATGATCCTGCCAAGCGTTGTCACGCTTCCGGAGAACAGTTCACTGCCATTGAGCACATTGGGTCCGGAGGGGATCGGTCCGGTCTTGACCAGCGTTACATAGTTGTTCAAATGAACGAAAGGCAGGCTCGTGAGCATTTTCTGGTGGTCGTTGAGGCCGATGAACGGAACGGAGGCGCTTCCTCCTACAGGCGTGAAGCAATTGCTGCAGTTCCTGTCATACGGATACCCCAGTCTTATCCGCACTCCGACGCCCGGAATATTGGTTTGCAGTATCTTGCCTGTGAGGTCTTCCCCGTTTATCGGCTCCAGCGTGCCAGGAAATATCGGAACCGTAGCCGTTGCATTGAATTCCAGAAGAGCCGTGCCGTCATTTCTGCAGGCCGCCTCCAGACCTGCCTTGTCTGGCGTGGCGTGAAGCATATCGATGCTGCCGATAAAGGTGCCCACTGCGGCGTCTTTCGGGACGTAGAGCGTGCCGATGTCGCGCCGGTAATCTTTTATTCCCGGTGGGGAAATCCAATAGCAATCGTTGCTCGGTATGTCATCCGGTACGTCGGAATAAGCCGCAGCACTATAGCTGGTCCCCAACAGGATCAGACTGGGGAGCAGGGCGTTCAATACAGAGTTCATGGGGGGATTCCTGAAATAACAATGTCGCGGATGGCTCAGACCTGATGTCACTGGGCACACGTCATGTCTTGCATTCGGTAGCCCTTGGCCAGAGGCATGCCGGCGGGGTCTATGCGCAGATGACACTGAGGGTCGCTTTTCTCACCCCAGCGGACATCGAGGGTTTGTGTCTGCATGCCGGTGGACAGCAAAATCTGCCCGCCCTGACCTGCGATGCCCAGAATGTTGCCCTGCGCATCGCTCACCTGGGCACCGAATGGCAACGGTTTGCCACCGTCAGTGGTTGCATTGATGATCAGGCGTGTCACCGTGCGCGCAGCGAAAGTGGTCTTGATCACGGCACCCCTGGCAGGTACTACTTGAGTACTGGCGTTATCGATTTCCACCTCGGGCCCCAGTCGGTCGGTTTGCAAGGTGATCGGGTTATGGCGGTAGGGACGCAGATAGGGCATCAATGCGTAGCCGCGACTATTGGTCCTGACACCGGTAGCGTTCTGTATGCCAACGCCGGGTGTATCGGGTACTTCGATCAGGGCGATGGTGTCGCCCAGATTCGGGCCGAACTCGATGCCATCCGCATGCAGCAACAAGGCACCACTGGCGTTGACTGATGCACTTCGATAATCATTGCCTTGGGTCACACCGGCGCCGAGGCTGGCGAAGGGCGCCTGATAGCCGGCCGCGAGGCCTGCACTTTGCTGCTTGCCGTCATCGTTGCTCAGACTGGCGTGATAGTTGACGCGGTTTTCATAGAGGCTGCCGCTCAGGCTGCCTCGTTGACTGTGGCGATTGGCGCTGCTTTGCAGGTCGAATGTGGCATTGCTCGAATGGCCGGTGTCGAGGGGCATCGAGATGCTCAGGCCGAACTGCCGGTCGTTGCCGCGGCTACTACTGGCTGCGCTCAGTGACTGTGAGGCGTAGAAGTTATAGGTGATCCCGGCACGATGGGTGTTGAAATTGAATTGAAATTGTCGCTGTTCGATATCGCTGCCCCAGTAATCCTGTTGCGACAGCGTCAGACCAACGCTGCTGCGTAAGCCGATTCTCTGATGAACCGAAGCTTCCAGGCGGCTTCGGCGGCTGCCTGTGAACGTAGCGTCGTTGCTGCGCTGACTGACGGCTTCGTCGAAATCCCGATAGCCTTCGGTGGAGTAGCGATAACCTGCGAAGCGCAGATTGGTCTGGGTAGTGAACGCCTTGCCATACTTGATGGCGTAACTCATGCCTTGCACGCTGGACTGACCGGGTTGGTCGATGCTGGCGCGTGACCGGGTCACATCGAACGCCATCGCCCCCAGCGTGCCCATGTCCCGTGACACGCCCAGTGCAGCGGCGTGGTAGAAGTCGCTGGTTATAACTCCGCCATAAAGTGTCGAGTTCCAGCCTGTTCCAACGGCCAGCGTGCCTTGCCACAGCCACGGATGCTCGGTGGCGTAGGCACCGTTGAAGCGGCCCAGGGCGGCGCTGTATTTCCAGACGCCTTCGCGCAACAGGTTACTCATGGTCGAGTAAGGTTGGGTAAAGCGCCGGACCTGACCATCGGCCTCGGTCAGCACGATCTCCAGTTCGCCGCTGCCCGCCGTGTTCAGATCATCTATTTCATAGGGGCCGGCACTGACATATGTGGAGTAGATCGGGTATCCGTTGCGCAGCACTTCCAGTTTGGCCCTGCTTTGCGCAACGCCACGAATCACCGGTGCGTAACCCTGCATGGAATCGGGGAGCATCTCCTGATCGGTTTTGATCAACCCGCCCTTGATCGGCACGCTCCGGAAGACATCGCCGCCGGTGTAGGTTTCACCCAGGGTCAGGTTAGCGTGCGTGCCAGGCAGGTCGCGCTGTGCATAAGCATAGGCTCTGGTCCACTCGCGATGTCCCTGCGCATCCTGACGCACGCTTTGATTGCTGCGCAATCGCCATGATCCCAGGTTGATACCGGTGTTGAGGTACAGGTCTGCGCTGCTGCTGGTGCCTGTCTCACTGTGGGTCGTCTGTTGCGCCGAGGTCTGGTAATTGATGAAGGCGGCGTTGATGCCGTAATCCCAAAGCGCCGGGTCCACTCGCCCGTTGGCATCGCGGCGCATGGCGATCTGCGGTATAGAGATCGACAGTTGCAGTCTGCCGCCGTCCAGTACGACCCTGGCGTCCGGAATCAGTTGCCCCAGCGCGACACAGGCGACTTGCAACAAGGCCGGGTCGGCCAGACTGCCGAGACGTACGCCGATCTGCTCCAGCAACTCCGGTGACAGGCAGGGCAGCAGGCCGTTGCCTTGTGGGTCGGCATCGAAACGGATCTGACGTTGGCCGAAATAGCGCATATTGACGTGGATTTCTACCCAATGCTCGCCTGGCCCGAGGCTCTCGACAGCTGACAACTGGTTCAGCACGCTGGCCGCGGCCGCACTGTCATAGTCCTGGCCCTGACGCAGGAAGCCAGGCTGGAAATTGACGGCGGTTGCCGCTCTGGTCGGCTCCAGCACAACGGTAACGCTGCCGCACACAATCAGCACCTGCATAAAGCGCAGGCGCACTGGTATGAGCCCGGAATCGGGTAATAGGGTCATGTTCAATGTCCTGGGATGAAGCGGGCCTGCGCTGTTTCAGTCAGTCAGCGTGGCCGTAGCTGTTAGCGGCTGGCTGTAGCCGCCGTAATCGTTGATCGCGGCAAACACCACCTGAAGGCCCGGTACCGCTTTCGTTTCTTTGAGCTTGTAATGGCGAGAGCTGAACGGGCCAAGCATGGCGACTTCACTGACCTTTTCAGTCCTGCCACCGCCGGAGACGTCGAGGCGAATGAACGACACATGAAAGGGCGTCGGATTCATGGCGGTCAGCTCTGCCTTGCCGGCAATCTGCCGGACCGACCATTGCAGGTCCTTGAGGCGGGCAGTGGGGTTGTCAGTCAGCAGAGCCGGGCGATAAAACAGTTTGATACGGGTACGCAGGGCAATATTCAGTACATTGCCTTGCGAAGAGTTGGCCTGAGGTATTTCCTGCACGTTGAAGTAGAACAATGATTCACGATCGGAGGGCAGGTCTTGGGGCAGGCCATTGATCTGTACGTGTTGTTCCTTGCCCGGATTAAGGCGAAAAAGTGGCGGCGAAGGTGCGAATGGAACGACGGTGACAGTGTCGTCTGCCTCCGTATTTACCCAGGTCTGTACCGCGAACGGCCGATCACTTGGATTGGATATGACCACCGACGTACTGCGCTTGTCGCCATCGAATACTATGCGCGTTGCGTTGACGGTCAGTGCTGCCTGGCTGGCAGGTATATAGGCTGCGCACATGAATAACATCGTGCACCCCGCGAGGGCAGGTCTTTTAAAAGACTGTTGGCACATCATGAAAAGTTACCTTGTACGTTCAGATCCGAAACGGACCTGAACGTATTGAAGATGCTTCACGTGAAAAGACTATTGATCCTTACACAGTGAGCGAGTGGGTCGATGTATCAGTTAATCGCGACAACAAACTGGACATCCGCCGAGGCAGCACCGGCTTCGACTGTAGCTGCTGTCGAACGGTAGTAGGCGTTGAACACCATGTCGGTGACACCACTTTCGACCAGTGTGTAAGGCGCCGACGTGTCGCCTGGTTTGATCGAGACCCCGGTCTGGTCCTTGATGACAATCGCAACGCCCTTTGCCCCGTCGGCAGTAGGGGTGACGCCGAAGTAGTCGCCGCTGCTGTCCGCGTCACCGATGAAGGTGACTTTGGCCGCATTCAAGTTACCACTCGCCAGGCCGCAGTTGCCGTTGTCATTGACGCGCAGGGCAAAGCTCTTGCCAGACAGTTCGTCACCTATGCCGGTGAAGCGGCTGGCCTCGATAGAGCCCATGTTAACCAGGTTGCCGGTAGAGCCATCGCCCGGATTGACCACTTCGATAGGGCAGGTGGTGGAGGTTATCTTGCCTTCGAAACGGATGGTGCCGGAGTTGGCGGATGCGGCAGTGCCGGTCAGTGTGGTCGCCAGAGCAAGGCCTAGTACGGATAGCATTTTATTCACGATAAAAACCTTATAAGTATTAAAGTCACAAGAGTGCAAATGTAACTATTTATGGTGTCTTGATAGACAGTTTGTGTTGTGCGTCATGACGGGGCGGGAGTTTACAGCAGGTGCGTTAGTTTCGAAGTCTCTGGCGGACTTTGGTTAGTGGCGGGAGGTGTAGGATATTTCCTAAATTAGTGTCATACATTTAAAATCTTGAGTTTTTACGTTGTTCCGGATTTTTCATGGGTCTGTGCTTGTCTGTTCGGGCAGAGAATCCGAAGGGCAAATGTAACGGTATGGAAATAGAGGCGTTGACTGAAATGCCGCCGACAGCCACGAGCTTTTTGTCGGCGGCGGGAAGTCCAGCTTTATCACATGCGAGTATTGTATTGTTTAAGCTTGAATACGTTTCGCCCTAACTCGCGCATCGGTTCAAGAAAAGCCGTCCTTTTTTGAAGCCATGAAGGGCCGCTGGATGATGCTGTATTAGTTGCCGATTGCTGGTTGACCCTGGCGTTAGGCCCTTTCGTCGGCCGCGGGTTCGGTGGAGGTGGCACACGCCCCGACATGGACGCTCCTGGAATCCCCCCATCCCCAACCAATCCGGGTACGGCCGAATCCGCTGAAGCAGACCCACGTCGCGCAGCTGTTCCAGGCGCGGCATCGTCAAGTGCCCCGAGTGACGAGCGCCTTATTATCCCCTCAGTTCCTTCTTCTAAAACCTTCTTCGCAGCCTTGAGCGCGCTTTTAACCATACTTTTCAATAGCCCCCCAGCGATGTCCAGAGGTATCGCGGCATAGCCGACGTATTCTCCTATCCGAAGGGCTGTGTCGTCTCCTTTCGCTACACCATAAGCAGTGGCAGCCGTTGATGCAGCACCCAGAATGGTCCCTGCCGCCAGCCCCCCGGTTGCGACGTAGGCCACCGCCTGTGAGGTCATCGTGATACCCAGGACCGTTACAGGAACCGAGGCGGGCGCGGCCAATCCATACGATAAATATGTCGCGTAGGCACCTGCTACCGTGAACACTACGCCAAACGCAAGCATGACCCAGGTCATCGTTCCAATACCCCCCGACGTCTCTGCAGGGATCGCATCCTCATCGGGCCGTCGCAGCCTGCCACTCTGGGAGCTGGCGTCATGCCCGGTAGGGTCGCGCCAGGCAATGGGATTGCCCAGGCAATAGGTATAGGGGTTGACCCCGCCTGCACCAAAGGGGCTCAAGTAATCAGGGCTGTGAAAACGCATCATGCCCGGGTTGTAGGCTCTGTAGCCGTTGCCCAGCAGGTACCAGCCCGTGTCTTTTTCGCACACCTCGCCGTTGAACCCCGCAACGCTGAGCAGCGCGTCATCGCTGTGGCGTTCACCGTAGGCGCTGTAGACAGCTGTTCGCAACGTGTTCTGCTGGAACTCACCAACAACGCTCTGGTTCGCATCCGTCAGCAACAGCAGGGTTTCGGCAGGTTCTCCGATGGTCTGCTGGCCTATGGGTTGCTCGTCAATGTGCAGAAACTGAGTACGTCGGTCGTCCTGCACCGTGCTGCTCAATTGCTGGCCCTGATAAAAACGCAGTATTTCGCTGTCACTGCCATTGCGGGTGGTGGCCAGATGATCATGGCTGTCGTAAGCGTATATGTTGATCGGCTCACCTGTCGGTTTTTCCACCCGTAAAAGGCGGCTTTGACTGTCGTAGTACAACAGGTTGCCATGCTCGTCAGCGGACTGATTGCCGTTGGCGTCATAGCTGAACGTCGGGTCCGGTGTGTCCCGTGGAGGCAGGTAGGTGATGCCGAGTAACTGGCATCGGTCCCTGGAGTCGGGGTCACCCTCTTTGCCATAGCGGAAAATGGCCTTCTCAGTGCTGAAGCCGGCCTCATTGCTGACGTCGTCAAATCTGGTAGCGGTCAGGGTCATGTTGTCCAGCTCGTCGAAGATAAACGTCTGGTTGATGATTGCATTGCCGGATGCGTGCACTGGCCGGTTACTGCCTGAATAGGTGACGCCGCTCAGACGACCTCGAGCGTCATACTTGAACTCTTCCAGCAGCAGCGGGTTGCCCGCTTCATGCAAATGACGGCTTTGCATGAGCCCGTCGGGTTGCCATTGCTGTTTCAGCGTACGTACAGGGTGATTGCCGGCATTCTGCGTTCTGAGAACTTCCTGTCCTTGGTCGTCATATTCAATACGGTTTACCAGGCTGGTTCCGGCTACTGTGTCATGGGTCGTCATCTCGCAGGGCTGACCCAGTGTGTCATAACGGGTGGTCACCTCCACGTTGCCCTGAACGGCACTTTCGAGTCGGCCGAAGGTGTCATACCGGTAAATCGTTTCAACGCCTTTGACACTGTTTTTGACGCCGCCTTTGCTCCGGCCTTTGACTACACCTTTAACCGGGTTTTTGACGGCTTTTTGTTCGACATCGGTGCGATACATCGCACGGCCCTGCAAGGATGTCCGATGCAGGGTTTGCCAGGTCCGGCCTTGCAGATCTTCCCAGGTCTCTTTGGTCAGCTGGTTATGCGCGTCATAAGCGTAAGTGCGCTTGCCCTGCTTATTGGTGGCAGAGATCAGGCGGGCACTGACGTTGTCATACTCGAAACGGGCAGCGTCATCCGGTGCAGTACTGGAGACACTGGATACGATCTGATCGGTGAGTGCCAGGTTGTAGGTGTAGCTAATGTCATCACCCTTGGCCGTTTTGCGGGTTTTGATCTGCCGGTGACCGTCCTCATACTCGTAATGCTCGATACGTTGCCCTGCCTGGGCCAGTGTCAGACGCCCGAGCCCGTCGAACGTCTGTTGGCCTGTCAGGGTTTTGGTAATACCGTCCGGATGAATCACGTTCAGGCTGGTCGGCAGCTCGGTGGTGCTGAACGGTTCATATTCACGATGTGCCTCGCTGCTATCGGGCAAGCGTGTGCTGACCATGCGCGACCAGGCGTCATAACTGAACTGCGTTTTGTGGTCTGACGCATCGGTCTGTTCCGTGCAGCGTCCCATTCCGTCGTAGAGAAAGGTTTGTGAGCCCAGATCTTTTCCTGCTGCGTTCTGGCTCTTGATCCTGGCTGGCTTGCCGAACATATTCAGCCAGGTCTCGCTACGACCACTGATCAGGGGTTCTGCGTCACCGCTTTGCACCCACGTCTTCTGAACAGGACCGTTATGTTCTGCACTGCCGATGGGGTCGTAGTACTGGTGCGTCTGCACGCCTTGATCAGTGGTAACGACGGACTGGACGTTCCAGTCGTCGTAGGCGTAGGTGCTGCTCGTGGCGCACAGTTGCCGGTTGTCGAACCAGTCGTAATCCGTTTCGTATTGCACATTGTTCCAGGCGTTGTATTGCGCTGTATGGATCACGCACATTGCTTGCGGATCATTGCTGTCGATGTGGTCCCGTTCCTCGAGTATTGCCCGGCCCAGGCCGTCCATGACAGAGCGGGTCCTGACTTTGCGGGCGTCGGTCAGCACTTGTTCTGCCCTCTGTCCCCTGGCGGAACACAGGGTGTACTCGTACTCGCGACTGGCTTCATAGCCAGCACTTGAATTCGGGGCGATCGTTTCTTTGGTCAGCCGGTTGAGCGCGTCATAGACATAGCGGATCTCTACGCCTTCTTCCAGGGTCAGCAGCACCTGGCCGGTCAACAACGACTGCTGTTGCTGCTTGCTTATGCGAGCGTTGTCAAAGCCGATAGTGGTGATCTCTATCAGCTGTACCGGGACCTGCAAGTGTTTGCTGTTGCTGTTGCCCTTGCCCTTGCCCTTGCCCTTGCCCTTGTTGTTGCCTTTGCCCTTGATCTTGATCTTGATCCGGTTTTTGCCCTTGCCTTTGATCTTGATCCTGATCTTGCCCTTACCCTTGTTCTTGCTGCTGCTATTGCTGCTGCTATTGCTATTGCTATTGCTGTTGCTGTTGCTGTTGCTGTTGCTGTGACTGATGCTGGAGTGGCTGTACTCGTAGACGGTAACGGTGTCCTTTCCATTCAGGGACTCGATATTTCTCCCGGTTCGACCATGCTGGAAAGGCGCGTCCGGCTGGTTGATATGCTCCAGCAGGATCTTTTGCAACTCCACAGAGGTTCCATCGCTTTCAAGCTGCAGCAGTGTTTCGGTTTCCGGCACGATCCAGTCGGGTAACTCGCTGCCGGTCAGTGCAGGCAGCGTGCTGTAGCGATAACGTGTGGACAGGGTAGGGGCCCCGGACTGCGACGATGGCGCGGGTTTGACCACTTTTTCTTTCAGTCGGGAGACAAACCCTTCCGCATCGGCCGGGCAACCGTCGCCACCGCCGGCCGGGTACCAGCTGCTGACTTCTTTGATCCCGTCGGCGCGTGTATGCACCAGCGGATTGCCGTAAAGGTCATAGGTATAGGTGACGGTTTCTGTGCGCGTCCGCTCAGGCTCGTCCAGCCGTTGCCAACGGGTGGTGACTTCGCTGGGTAGCTGACAATTGTTGGGCTGCATGCAGTAACGCTCGCCCGGCCGAATGTTATAGGCGGTCGTGACCGTTTGCTGGTTGTTGTTTTGGGTGGTGACTTCAAGGGTCTGCAAGTGAAAGCGGTTGAAGGTTCGCTCTATGCTGCGCACAGCCTTGTTGTCGACCCACAGGCTTTCGGTACAGACATAGTTGTAGTCCTGCAGGTATTTATAGAGGTTGTCCAGGCCGTTGTCTTCCCAGGCGATGGTCAGCCCTGCACCGAGAAAATTTCGTGAGCGTTGCTGGCCGTCCTTGTAGGTATATCGCACATCGACCTTTGCCTGACCGAGGCCGGGATCGATGACGTGCCTGGTCACTCTGGGTAGGGGCTGGCGACCGGCGCTGTATGGAAACGCATGGCCTTCGTCCTGGTAGTAAACATCTTCGCTGCTTCCAGACGGTGTCTCTACATGCTTCACGTACAATTGCTGGTCGTTCTCCAGGCCATATTCAAAGCGCCATGACGCATTATTCTCGGTGGGCAGGGTGATGCGCGATACGCGTTTGTCGCTGCCGGCGAGGGTCATCAAAAAGCGCGCCAGTGGAGCACCGCCAATGCCCGCATACGGATGCAGTTTCAGCTCGACAGATGTGCTGCTGCGTGCAATTTCCAACAGCGTCTGACCCAGGTCGTCAGTGATCGAAGCAAGCCTGTAGGTGCTGCTGTTGAACGGCTTGTGCTTGAGCGTGATGCTGTGCCCGGACGGCGCGATGATTTTCACCGCCCAGGCCATTCTTTTATTGCCGCTGATGTGCAGCTCGAGGATTTCCACCAGACCTGATTTGTGCACCACCCGGTAGGACGTATCGTCCAGCTTGTAGAAGTGGAAGGTGTCAATTTTCTTTTCGGTCATCGTCCGTAGGCCGTTGCTGCCGGTGCCGTCGACCAGGAAGGTCTCGCCTGTGCTGAGGGACAGGATCTGAGTGGCAGGGTTGTATTGCGAAACCTGTAGGTTCCAGCCCATGCCATAGCCGCTGTCCAGCGTATTGAGCTGACTGTAGGACAGGTCGAGTCGGAACCCTGGTCCGCGCAGGTCATTGCTTTGCAGTTCGGGCATGCTGATCGATATGTTGTATAGCCCGGTGCGCGGGTCAACGCCGCTTTTCAGACAACTCATGAAATTGAGCGCGTTGGAGTGCACGGAAGTAGAAGCAGCCATGGAGCGGACCTCGCTGATTGATGCGGGACAAGCGCAGCGGTGTCTGACAATTGTGCAGTCCTTGCGCTCTGGTCATTGACGCCCCCCAAGCCTGAACTCCCTGAGGCGTCCGTGTGGCTGGAGGTCTTGCCTAACCCTAACAGTCCGAACCCGGGCAGCAACCTAGCACTAGTACTAGTGGGCAGCTGGTGGGCACCGGCGTAAAAAAGTCCTATCCGCATTGCAAGGTCAACCCTTGCGATACACCCATTCAGGCGGAAACGAGAAAGGAGTCTCACTCATGGCGCTGGATTTTCCCGCCCCCAAGGTGCCCGGCCTGCAGCAGCCCGGGAATTACCTCGACCTGGATCAGTTGGGCAGCGCCGACCTGCTCACCTGGATCGACTATCCAGGGATCAAGAACGGCGATCTGTTCATGCCCAACTGGCGAGGTTGCGGCGCCCTGGGCGAAGTGGACGACTACGTCAACGATTTGATCGAGGTCGCGGGGCTGCAGCCTGAAGGCATGCCGCTGATGATCAAAAACCCGTTGCTGATGAGGCTTGACAAGGGCTGGGTGTTTTACTCGTACACAGTCGACGGTAGCGTCGAGGAGTCCCGGCGACTGTTTTTCTATGTCGGCAAACGTCCGCCAACGGCTGCCGGGCTGGGGGTGCCGCAATGCAAGGAGTCTCACGATCTGAAGCTTGATCCCGGCCTGTTGTGGGACCTCAATGAGGTGTCGATCGTGACGCCGCCGTATCTGGCCATGCGCGAGGGCGACAGAGTGACCCTCACACTGGATCGTTATTTCGAAGACGGCAGCTCCTTGTACCCTCTGGTCGAGTCCCGGTTATTGACTGGGAACGAGGTGGGCCAGCCTTTGCGGTGGCCGATAACCGCTGGCGAATTTTTGATAATTGAAAATGGCGTCGCGCTGATGAGCTACCGCATCGAGTATGCCGATTCCACATTGATAACGGATTCAGTCCCCCAGTCACTGGCCATCGTCGCACCGTTAGCGAAGTTATTGCCGCCATTGAGGATCAAGGATTTCAACGGTGGCTCACTGGACCCGGAAGCCTTCCCTGGCGGCATCACCCTGTTGATCGATCCTTTCGGCATGCAGATTGATGACGATGTCGTGGTTTACATCTCCAGCGGCAATCTGCTGGTGCAGACCCTGAGGGCCGACATATCCAATCTCGACAGTGGCGTACTGCAGTTCTCGCTGGCGAAGACCTGGCTTTGTGCCAATAACGGCAAGGAAATCGAGCTGGTGTATCAGTACGCGCGACCAGGCCATGCCGCCAGCTCGTTGCCGCGCAAGGTCATGCTGAGTCTACCGCTCGATCTTCCTGTGCCCATAGTCGACGACGCCGAGATCGAGAGCTCTGAAGAATGGGGAGTAGAGGGCTATATCTATGCCTCGTGGCTGCAGAACGGGGTGAAAATTCGCATACCGGACGGTGCTTTCATCGGTGACGATTCCACGGTACAGATGCACTGGGAGGGCAATACAAGCACGGGCAGCTTTATCGCTGATCCTTCACCAGACGATCCGCGCCTGTTCATCATCCCGTCCACGGCGGTTCCGGCCAATATGGGCAAGTGGGTAGAGGTGTATTACAAGGTCGTTTCGCTGTCGCAGTCAGGCACTTCGCCGGTATTCAAACTGGAAGTCAGAGGCCTTGTCGGCGTTTGGCCGGTTATCCAGATCATGCGACCACGCATTACCGATACCCTGCTTTACCTCGACCGTGTGCCGTCAGAAGGTGCGGGTCTGGACCTCGCATCCTGGGCCTACATGGCACCCGGGCAACGGGTACGAATCAAGGCCATTGGCTTGTCCCAGTCGGGTTCGCCACAAGCGGTCGGGCTACGTACCGGCGCAGCCGAACCGCTCAGTGAGGCGGAATACCAAGCCAGGCAGGTGTCGGTGATCATCCCGAAGGACTTTCTGGAGAGTCTGCAGAGAAACGAGCTGACCAACACCGTGGCGGTTGAAGTCAGCTTTGATGACGGGGCGACTTACACACTGTTTCCGTCTATCGCTTTCATCGTACTGGACGGTCATTCTTTACAGGCCGGCGGGGTGGCGCAGGACGCAACAGCCACTGGCATGATCCCACACATGCAAGGACGCAACCCTATGGCCAATAACACGCTGAACCACCTGACCGAGTGGATGAAAGACCCCGCTAACAATGTTATGTGGGGTTGGGATTCCATCGCTGCAATGGCCCGAGGCGAGGTGAATAACCTCTTGCTTCAGGAGTATGTCGCGCGTTTTTCGTCGGACACGTGTCTAAAGCCTGTCAGCGGAGAGGTGATACTGAGCGACGGGTTTAAAGAATGTATTCACAATTTTATTCTGGATGCGCCCAGGCTGGCCTTCTCGAACGATAACCTTGGTCAGTCTCATGCGACATTGACCTGTTCGATTCTGGGCGGAACCCAATTGACGATGAAGAATAACGTCGATAATTGGGAAGCCTACAGGGTTATCCATATCGATGCGCTGCAAGGTCCGAAGCTGACACTGGATCTCGCGCTGGAAAGGGTCCCGGGCAATATCGAGAGCGATGGCCGGGTGCGGCTCGACCTCAAGGACAGTGACAATTTCATTCTTACCTTCGCGGCTGACAGGGCTGACCGGGCACTCGGCGGAGATTTTTTCAAAGCCCTGTTCAATGATTTGCCGGACGATGAGCGCATATGGACGCTTGGCGTGATCAAGCGTGGCAGCAATGATCTGATGCACCCTCAGTCTTTCAAACTGCGCACCCAGACCAATCCTGCTGCACCTCTCGACCCGCATGCCGCCAACTATGGCGACGGGGCCGTGCTGGTGTTCATTCGCCTGGAGGGCAGTCAGGAAGACGGCGACATCCCGGTAGAGTACCAATACCTGATACCGGATGATGTCGGGAAAGATTACTCAGCAACAGTTTTGTTCAGTGCTGAGCGTACGTTCAAGGCGGCACTGTTCATCGGCGAGGTGACCAAGACCATTGCTTCGGTTATTGCAGGCGTGGATTTCGAACCTGTTCATGATGGCTCCGGCCGACTGGTCAAGGCGACGGCCAAGTCGGGCAGATTGAAGACGTCCGAGTCGAGCAGCCGGGATGTCGAGGTTCAAATCGATGGCGTGTCAGTCATGGCAAATGTTTACAAAGCCGAGACCTGGCTTGAGGCGTTGGAGAGCACGCCTTTGTCTGTGGAACTCATTTGCGATGGCACGGTGGCATTGACCTGGAAGCCCAAAGCTACACCCAGCGTTTTGCTTACGTTGCCAGGCCAGACGGTACTGGTCATGACCAAGGTCATCACGGTCGATGTACGGTGCATTTATACCTTCGCCGAAGAAAACAACGACCTCGTTCTGACCCCCAGCCTCACGATAAATACCACCAGCGGTGAACCGGCTGTCGGAGATTTGGATCCACCACCATTGAGTGTGTCATTAGCGTTGTTGATAGGGGCAGTAAAGACGAATTTCGAGACCCTTGACACTCATCCGTTCGAGTCCGGGATCAGGGCCGTACTAAAGGGCAAACTCGCTACGCGTGTGCCGATCAGTTCGTTCATCCGGGACAGTATCAATCTCAATTTCAACGAAGCCATTGTGCCTGATGTACTGCGTGCGCCCAGAGACATAGCCGCCTTCGGGCGCATCAATAGTTCCGGGGCAGACTTTGTCGTCAGCCCGGCGGAGCATCTGATGGTAGTCGACAGTTCCACCACCTTCACCACTCAACCGCTGGGGTTGAGTGTGACGTGGGGTGTCGAACGTCTGGATGGTCATACGCAGAACTACGGTGCCATCAATGGTGCCGGCCGGTATTACGCGCCAGAAAGCTCGGCAACCGAGTTTCCGTTCACACGTGTTCGGGTGACGGCCACTGACATGAACTCCAACTATCAGAGTTCGGCGCTGGTCACGATCGTGACCAACCCGATCACCCTCAATCCGTTGATTCAGGTGTGTGACGCCGGGCAGATTGTGGAGCTCGAGGCAGGCTCGCTCGGCACAGAAGAAATGCACTGGTCGCTCAAGGATCCGGTTCCTGGCGAAAGCGGTGTCCTGGAGCCCAGCCCACTGGCTGACGGTGATCACCGTTACGTCGCGGCGCAGCAGGTGTCCGGCAAAACCTACCTATTGGATCAGATAGTCGTGACCAGTGGGCAGGCGAGTGTTTCGTCGTGGGTACTGGTAAAGCATCAAACCCCACTGTTAACCGTGAAAGTTGTAAGAACCGTGGAGGTTTCGGAAGTTCTGGAGGTTGCGAAGGTCGGCAAGCCCGTGGACGTTGTGACCATTCGTGCCGATCAGGTTCAACTGCAAGCGTTTACCGATGGCGTTACGCCGGTCTGCGTCGAATGGAGAATAGGCGCCGGGAGCGGGAGCATCAGTGACGGCTTGTACACCCCCGACATATCGTCGACTGACCGGTTTGTGCTTATTTTTGCCGAAGCCGATCATCCACTCTTCTTCGTTGAGGGGCATATCATATTGCCGCTACCGGTGGACGGGTTTGCCACGGAGCTGGAATTGATGAAGGGCAAAGAAGTACCGGCGTCCTGACCCAAGGCACATCGGTCTTATCTATATCAACATCACAGGAGGTGATGTCATGGCTGGTTATTCAGCGGAAAGTCTGTTGGCATGGATGAAAGATAACACGCGTCTCAGAGGCTGGGACGCGATCATTGCTCTGGATGGCGACAAGGTCAACGAGCTCCTCGACCATGTTTACCAACAGAGTCTGGCTCAGGGAATGTCGCGTCCGGTGCCGGACGGAAGTATCACGATTCCCGATACGTTTGATTCCCATTTTTTCTCGGGCTGCGTTCTCGGGGCACCAACCTTGTCGTTCAAGCACAGCGTTCTGGAGAATTCACTGCTGGCCTGGCGCATTCCGGTTATCGCCGGTTTGCATACCGTGCTAGAGAACGCTCAAGGGCAGCACAATGTTCACAGAATCGCAGCCTACGACCCACTGAATACGCCGGGCCTGGATTTCGATCTGGAAATGAGCAGTCAAAGCGCGGATCTGGTGGTGGACCTTGGTCTGGCTAAAAACCTTTCACTGGATTTTCCGGGCCGTTCTACCGAACGAGAGAAGATCGGCGACTTTTTTCAGGATTGGTTCAGCAACCCGGAAAATCAGGAGCAGCAGTTCAGGCTGGGTATTTTCAACGAGCAGAGCAACGAATTGCTCAATGTACGTAGAATTGATGTGCGATCACAGCTTGAAAGCCCCAATGCTGTATCGGTCCATAAAAAAGGCGCGTTGCTGCTGTTCACGACCATGCAATACGGCGTGACGGGCGGGATTCCGGGTGGCGACTCCGACTTCCGTTACCTGATTCCCAACGATGCTCAGCATTCGTATTCGGCGACCGCCGTGTTTTCCTCTCACGCACTGCACCGTGCTGCCTTTGGCCATGCGGCGATACGGATGCTGCAAGCGCCTGAATTCAGCTTCAACGTTCCGGACGATAAACCACTGCAGCAGATGGTCGCTCAGGCCGGCACGTTTGCAGTTCCGGCTGGAGAATATCGCAGCGCGGAATTCGTCTTTGAATCAGAACCCTTCAGCGTTCAGGCCTTCAACGCCCAGCATCCCCTGACCATTGACTTCGAGTACGGCCAGACCACGCAGACCTGGGAATTTCCCTGCACGCTGGGTTTTCGCTACAGAGCGCTGGACAGCGATGAATGGCAATCGCACAGCGCTACCTTCAACATCAGCCTCAAGCATGAGTTTCATCTGCTGGAAGGTGAGTCAGATGATCAAGCAGTGGAAGGGCATCTTTATACACCTTACCTGTTCGACCATGAGGTCAGCGCCGTTCCAGGAACGCTGGACAACCTGAGTGTCAGGGAGCTGGAGCAGGTCAACGGCTTCGTGGCCTACACCGTCAAACACGCTGTGCTTCAAGGGTTGAGCAAAACTCTGGATGCTACCGGCGCCGAGCGTTTTCTGGGCGGCTGGTTATTGCCTGACGAGCAAGTTTTGCAACCCGTACTCAAGCGTCTGCCTTATGACCTGGCCGTGTTCGGTCGTATCGATCCCGGTGCGTCCACGTTCAGTATCGCCGGGCACCAGGCACTGATCGGTACAGGCGAAGAGCTGCAATTGACCACCCAGCCTGCGCGGGCGGGCATCGTCTGGTCTCTGGAAGATCCTTTGGGTGGCGATGCTGAAGGACTGGGAAAAATCGATATGCAGGGCCGGTATACGGCTCCCGCAACGCTGCCCGCAAGGCAGGGTTTTCAGCGTGTACTGATCAAGGCGATGGACCCGGTGTCGGGGCATGACAGTACCGCGGTGTTGACGGTGCTCACCAGCAGCGTCAGCGTCAGCCCGTTGATTCAGGTGTGTAATTACGGTGAACGGGTAGCGCTTTCAGCACGCAGTTCGCGCGCAACCAGCCTGAAATGGACGGTGGTCGATCCGGTAGCCGGAGAAAGCGGGACGCTTGAGGACGGCGTCGATGCACCGCATGAGAAGTTTTACGTCGCCGGTGCAGGGGGGGCAGGGAATACCTATGTCCTCGACACAATAACGGTCAGCGACGATCAGCACACCCAGTCAATTCAGGTTCTGGTTCTTCGCCACTCACCGATGCTGTTCATCACGCTTGTCAGCGTCAATGATCAGCGTGCCGAGCTGAAAGTCGTCGTCAATGGTCATGACCTTCAAGTCACCTGGAGTCTTGGTGGGCCGGGTTCTATAGACGCGACGGGTGTGTACAGCTGTGATGCCGAAGCACCCGAACGCTACGTTGTCGTGTTTGCAGAATTTGAAGACGAAGCTTTGGGCAAAATGGCCGGGCACTTGATTCTGCCGTTGCCATTGAGTGGTTCCTCCGGTGTGTTGCAGGCACTGAACGGGACAGCGGGGGGCACGGCGGCTAATGCAATGCCCCGTTCATTGAGCGGTATTGTGCAGCGAGCGGGTGCAGGTACCTTGACCCAAGGCTGGGGAGCCGTCGCGGCGGTCAGTCGCAGCGAGCTCAACCTGCATATAGAGCAACAATACATCGAGCGCTATCAGGATCTGGCCTTCTTGCCATTGTTCACCGGCGACATCGTGGTGGATGAGCGACAAGGCGACACTGTTCGTCTGAAACAGGTCGAGCTGGGCGTGCCGGTCCTGTCGTTTCTGCCTGACTCGCCGGGCTCCAGCAGTGTCCTCGTCACGATGAACATCGTGTCTGGCCGTTACAGCGGCTTGCATCAGCCGGAGGGGAGTGTAACTACCGTGTCCGGCAGCTTCATCATCAGCGAGCCCATGGGCTTCTGGCTGGCGATGACTGTCGACCTCTTCGTGGATGAGGAGGGGCATGTGCTGCTCGATCTGGCCGGCGGGGCTGGCGTTGCCTGTAGTCTGGGGGGCGTCGATGATGCGATCAACCAGCGACTGGCGGATTTCTTTGCTGAGGAGTTCAAGGAAATTGCGCTTCATCGCCGGGTTTTCTCAGTGCTGCAGGCACAGCTCAATCGCTATCATGTTCAGACTCCAGGCAGCTTGCGGCTTGTTACCCGCGCTGCGCCGCGTTCAAGCGATGCGCGTATGGACACTACTACCGGTGATGGCGCGCTTGTGCTGTTCATGGGCGCGCAGGATGGCGACGCTGAAGGCGTGTTTGCGCCGACAGATGATTTCGTTTATCCGATACCTGATGATCGTGGGGCAGATGGTCAGCCAATCTACGGCACGGTGCTGATGCTCTCGCAAGAGACTCAGTCGATGATCGAACGTGAACGTCTGCACGTGGCGGACTGCCTGAAGTTCACCGGTGGACGCGTATTCGAACCACTTGAGCAATACCGTCCACATGACCTGCTGTTGTTTGGCAGCCTTCGTTCGACACAGGCCAGCATTACACCCCTGTTTTCGACCCTGAAGGCCGGGCAGACTCAGCGATTTGTCCTGCACAACCCGCAAGGCGAAGAAATACCGGCCACCAGCTGGAGTGCGTTAAGCATTAAAAGCCACCTGGCTGCGGGAAGCGGCAGCATCTCTTCCAGCGGTGTTTACACGGCACCGGGGCTTGAGGCGATTGGCCATGATGCGCTGCGCGTGGTCATCACAGCCACGTATGAAGAGTCAGGCGCTGTCGTCAAGGTCTCGGCTCTGGTGGGAGTGGTATCACGCAGCATGGAGTTGGCGCCATGTGTAACGGTAGTGCCAGGGGGGGCTGTGCTGCAACCGGTCTCGCTGGCGGCTTCGACGCTTGACGGCAGCCCGCTGAGCTGGGCGTTGCTGGACCCCGAGCTTGGCAGATTGAGTGAGGTCGGCAAGGGCGCGCTCTTCATTCCGGATGCCAGGTCCGGAAAAAGAGCACTGGCGGTGCAACAGATAGGGGCGTTGGGTAATGACCGTGGTATCGCTACGGTGCTTATTGCCAACGGGCAGCAAACGCTGCGTATCGAGCCAGCTTTCGTACCCAGAGCACGGCCAAATGTAGCGGTGCAGTTACACGATGACAGCGCACTGCTGCCTGGGCTTGAGCGACGCTGGGAAGTGGCGGGTGGGCTAGGCACTGTTGATCAGCAGGGGCTTTTCATGCCGCCCGATGAGGCGCTTGTCGCCAGTAGCGTGGTGAGCTGTGAAGTGCTGAGCAATGGGGTGGTTATGGCGTGCGGCTATAGCGTCATCGAGTTGTCCGAAGTCATCGATGAAGAAAGTTGGGAAGACATTACGGTGTTTACCGTCACGGTTCCTGGCTCGTCATCGCCTTACGGTAATACAGGCAATCTGTACCGCAACGGTTATCAACAACTCAGGCTGCAGATCAAGACCCAGATAACGCCGCACAACAGCATCGAGTACGAGCTGAGTCCCACTGAAAGGGCCTCTATGCGTCTGGTAGACGATGAAACCGGCCAAAATATCGAGTCAGTACTCTCCCATCTCGAAGGCATGCCCGAGGGGGATGTCCAAACGTGGCGCGTGCGCAGTCAATATAACCGTTTCGAGCTGTCCGGGGCCGGCGTCTTCGCTGCTGAATCGGGCCTGGATGCGCCACGGACAATCACGCAGAACTTCTTCCTGCACAGCCGGGCGAAATCGGGTTTCGTCGGCGTCTTCCACGCGAAATTTCAGGATGACAACGGCGATTGGTGGACCTCTTTGGTTGTTGAAGAGATGAACAGCAAGGTTGAAATCACCCCGCGAAACTTGCCCAGGTTCGATGCCCGCAATTACACCTTCATTCCGCGGCGTGCACATGGGGATGGCGGAGATCCTCCGGTTGATCCGCCGTCGAGTGAGGCTCCGGGCTTTGGGGAGGATGTGCATTTCGATTACCAGTTCGAGACCACTGATTACTGGACGCTGGCTGTCATTAACCCCGATACCCAGCAATGGGTGAATTTCGAGACGCTGAAGTTTCTGCCCTCCAAGCCTGACGGTGACGTGATCAATACGTCGATCATTCTCTGGGAGAGCGAGCAGGACGAAGAAAAAATGTTCAGCTGGACGGGGTTTGTTTTCGACGACCCTGCGGTTATCGGTGATGTAAGCAAGGTGAACTTTGACGAAGCGCTCCAGGACGTGATGGGGGATGTTCACACGTTGGACATTGACGTCAAGATGTCCTTATTCGAGACCGGCAAACTGGTCATCAGCCTGCACCGCCTCCGGGGCCTTAAATATATCCCGGCAGGTGACCCCGCACGCGACAAATTGATGGGGGAAATAGTCGTCCTGTTGCTCGATAAGCAGGGCAATGCCCATAAACGACGAATCGGTTTTCTGGCCACCGGCGTCGGCAGGCGCAACCGTCTCATGCATACCCTCTATTCGGTATAGAAGCCCGAATGAGGCATTGATGCCACACACCGACAGGGAGTCATTATTATTATGAATGCGCTAAGTAAAACCTTTGCCTGTGTAGTGCTTGCGGGTTTGACAGGCTGTACGCTCGTTCCGTCCCACAGCCCGGTGCCAAAGCCCCCGGCACAGGCGGTTCGACTGATCATGCTCGCAGCAAACGCTGATGGCGGAGGTAAGAACTGCAACTTTCCCGCCAAGGACGAAACGGTTTATCTCAACAACAAAGATCATGATTGCACGAACGATGAGATGAGTTTTATCAAGCTGGATAATGTGCGCTCAGCCATGAAGATATACCTGGAATCCAGAGATTGTAATGATTCGGGAGGCTGGGTATTTGGGCTCGAGACTTATATCGACCCCCTTACAACACCCTGGATATCCATCGACCAGCTCAGAAGCAAGCCGGTCGGCACCATGATCAGTCGCGGCGTTGTTGTGATCAGGGAGTATAACGGCGGTGAAAACATAAAAGGCAAGTTGTCCTGCGTCCGTGTCGATGTATCGAGTTAGTCGTTAGTACAACTGAACTTGTCAGGCCTGCTTAACCGTCGCCCCCGTGGGCGGCGGTTATCTTAATACATAACGTTCGAGGTTCATGTAACATGACAGCATCGACTTCCGTACACTCCAACGCGTTCAACTTCCTCAGTTATGTACAGAGCGGCGTTGACCCCCGCACCGGGCAATACACGGTGGCGATCACCCTGCCCGATGTCAAAACCAACGGGTTGCGTGGCCCAGGCATGCCACTGGCACTCAACTATAATCCTCTCAACCGTCAGGACAGCGGCTTTGGTCTTGGCTGGAACCTGCAATTGTCGCAGTACGATCCGGGTAAGCAGATCGTATCGCTGAGCAGCGGCGAGACATTCAAGGTCGATGGCACCGGCGACGGCCAGATGCTGATGTCGGAAAAGAAAATCGACAGCTTCCACTTGTACAAGGAGGGCGATAACAACTACCGGGTGATGCACAAGTCCGGTCTGGTGGAGCACCTCGAAATGCGCGGCAGCGGGATCAACAGAGTTGCGCTGCCGGTGCGCGTATTTGCCCCTGAAGGTCACAGTATCACGCTGGATTACGCTTCTTTCGGCGGGCATCAAATGCTCAGCGAAATCAAGGATGACTCGGATCAGATCCTGCTCGGCATCAGCCGCGACGCAACGTCGGTGAAGCTGCGCATGACCACTGGCGATGGCCCGGATGCGACATTCGTGATGGTGCTGGGTGGGTCGGATCACCGTGTCAACCGTATCGAATTGCCGACCGACAATGCTGCCTCCTGGCGTTTTGTATACAACACGATCCGTGAACATTTATGCATGACGGCGGTGGAAACACCCGCTGGCGGCCGGGAAGAGATCTTTTATACCGACAGCGGCCATCAGTTTCCTGCGAGGGCGGCACGCGCTCCTCTGCCCAGAGTCACGCGCCATCGCACGACGCCCGGCCTGGGGCAGGCGCAAATGGATGTTTATTACACTTACAAGGACAGCTTCGGGCGCGAGCGCAATTTTCTGGGCGCAGGGCTGGATATCGCTTGGGAAGACAATGGTCTGGACAATCTGTATCTGTACCGCGGGGCGGAGCTGTACGAGTATTCGTCGACCGAAACATTGCGTGTCGAGGTCGCGGGCAAGGCTGATGCCGAGCGCAGCATCGAACGAACCTTCAACCAGTTTCACCTGCTCACTCGAGAAACCACGCGCAAGAACCTTACCGTCATGCAGGTGGACACTCGTTACTACATCGAGCCGGGAGAACCCTTTGAGGCTCAGCTTGCCTACTGTCAGCTGCCCAAAGAGGTCCAGACCACCTGGCGGCTGTCGTCAGACGGCAGTGTGCCGCGCAGTGAGACTGTCAGCAGCACGTATGACAAGCACGGTAATCTGCTGACTCAGACTCAGGCCAACGGTGTGGTCGAGGCCAGTGAATGGTATCTGGCCGACGGCGAGGACGGATGCCCGAAGGACCCTGAAGGCTTCGTCCGCTGGATGAAAAGCAGCAAGGTCACCCCGTCGGTATCCGGCTACGGCAAGGCGCCGATCCTGATCACCCGCTATCGCTACCTTGCGTTGCCAGCAGTGGGTGGCGGCCAGCTACAGAAATGGCTTGCACCGCAAAGCGAGACGTTACTGATGCAGGCCCCTGACGGTGAGCAGGAACAGCAACGCACGACCTACGAATACTTCGATGAGCCGAACAATGCAGTCCTGCACGGTCGGCTCAAATTGCAGCAAGTGATCATGGGCGGGAAGGTGACCAGCATAGCGTACGCCTACAGCATTCCTGTGCGCCTCCCCAGGAACACCACTGAAAGTGCTCCCGAGAACACTCCCGAAAGCTTCCCTGAGAGCAGCCGTTATGCCGCGACAGTGATGCAAACCGTACAGACCGTCACCGGCTTCGATGGCGCGAAGAAGGTCATTACGCTGGAGGATTCTCTGCTCGATGGCGAACCCTTGCTCAGTCGCGACGACAACAATGTGGAAATTCGTTATGTCTACGACAGCCTGCGACGTGTGCTGAGTGAAACCGTGGCGCCAAATGATGAAACCTACAACGCGACCAGAAGTTACGAGTATCAGCTATGTGCCAGGGCGACTGATCAGGCCATGCAGACGCTCATCGACGTCAAAGGGGTAAAAACCTGCAGCTACTTCGATGGCCTCAACCGAGTCGTCTGTGAGGAACGGGATGACGCAGATAATCCTGCGCGCGCCGACAAGCCTCGCCAGACCTACGCGGCTGTTTACGATGCGTGGGGGCTTATGGTCAGTGAGACCGAGTTTGACTGGCTGGGCCAGCAGGATCTGGCGCTCAAGAGCGTCTTCGAATACGACGATTGGGGCAAGCAGCGCTGCGTCACCGGGCCGGATGGCGTCAAGACGTTCGAAGAGACCGACCCTATTGGTACGGCGCAATCGCAGGGCCCGATTCAACGTAGCTGGATCGAAGGCAACGCTGGCGGTAAAAGCGAGTTCACCGAGACCTGGATGAACCTGTTCGAACAGCCGACCCGCAGCGAGCGAAAGGATCAGGCTGAAAACTCGGTCAGTCTGAGCCAGTACCATTACGACGGCCTTGGCCGCCGTGTCGAGGAAATTATCGGGGAAGCGGGCGGCGAGCGGCGCACCACCTCTGTTTACGACGTCTTTGATCGGGTGATCGAGTCCACATTGCCAAGCAGGGCCATCGTGCGTCGCAGCTATGCTGGCTACAGCAGCGAAGACTTGCCCGTCAGTATCGGCATCGAGCACAACGGCAAAAGCATTGTGTTGGGAGAGCAGGAGTTCGATGGGCTGGATCGTCTGGTCAGCTCTGTCACCGGGGGGCGTAAACGTACGCTTGTTTACGACCCCGGTCTGCTGCAACCCAAATCGATAACCCTGCCCAGCAAGCGGAAAATCGACTACGAATACAAGCCCCAGGTGGGTGATGAGCCGTGGCGCAGGGTGCAGTCCGAAGCTGTGCCTGAACCTGAAACCACCTGCGAAGTTGATCCGCTGAAAGAGTCCGGGCCTGTCCGGACTGCGGAGCCGGGTGTGGCTGCCGATTACAGTTACGATAAGCAGAATGCTCGTCTGCTTCATTCCTCGGAGCAGGGCGAGATACTGGATCGCGAGTATTACAGCACCGGCTCGCTGAAAAGCGAGAAGCGCACCTCGGCAGGCAAGACCTACGACATGTTCTACAGCTACAGCCGATTGGGCCTGCTGCTGTCTTACACCGACGTACTGGGACAGGAGCAGGTCAATCGCTATGACAGCTGCGGTCGTCTTTACGAAACCTCGCTGGGTGAGGTCTATTCAACGTTCGACTACGACACTGTCTTTGGTCGCCTCGCAAAAATCACCACCACCGACAAGACCGACGGCAGCCGCGAGAGAACCGTCGCGATCAGCCTTGAATATGATGATTTGGGTCGGGAAGTAAAGCGTACGTTTGACCTCGACGGAGTCGAGCAACAGATGGTTCAGGTCTACGATGATGTGGATGACATGGTCCAGCGTACCCTGCGCCAGGGCACGGAAACACTCCGTGACGAAACCTACCGTTACGATACGTCCGGTCGCCTGGCTCAATACCAATGCACGGGAACTCAGCGGCCAGTGGACCCCTATGGCAGGACCCTCCGCGCGCAGATTTTCATTTTCGATGGCGCGAACAACCTGACGCTCGTCACGACTCGCTTCAATGACGGCAGCGACGACAGCAACAATGACGATACCAACAATGCCAGGTATTTTTACGAAGCTGACGACCCGGTGCAGTTGAGCCGGGTGACGAACACTAACGATAAATACTACCCGTCTGAAATCAAACTTGAGTACGACCTGGACGGCAACCTCAAAACCGACGAAGCCGGACGCACGCTCAAATACGACCCCCTCGGCCGCCTGATCGAAGTAGGCACGCCCTCGGCCGGCATTCATTACCAGTATGACCCCCAGGACCAACTGACCGGGGAGACCCGTGGCGACGACAGGGACCTGCGCTTCTATAGCGACGCAGGGCTGGCCAATCAACTCGGCAGCCATGCCCAGAGCACCTTCATGCGTGGCGACGACTACCTGCTGGCCGAACAGCAGAGTGATCACACGCTGCTGCTTGCCACCGACGGCAGCGATAGCGTGCTGGGCGAGGTAGGTGCCGACGGCGCCAACCGGAGGAGGTATACGGCCTACGGCCACGCCAGCAGTGAAGTCCCCCCACTCGGCAAACTGGGGTTCAACGGCGAACTGGCCGAGGCGGATAGCGGCTGGCAAATGCTGGGGAATGGTTATCGGGCCTACAGCCCGGTGTTGATGCGCTTCAACAGTCCCGATAGCTGGAGTCCGTTTGGCAAGGGAGGGGTGAATGGGTATGCGTATGTCGAGGGAGACCCGGTGAATAGGGTGGATCCGACGGGGCATAGTCCTTGGGGGGCATTGATCAGACTTCTTACGGCGCCTCTCAGTTCGACGGCCAAAAATATCCCCAAAAGCCTCCTCAAGACCAGATACGGTGAGCCGGCCCGATTAAGTAGAGTGACGGTTAAGGATGTCGTAAATATTGACAAGCATGTGGCGAGAAAAGCGGTAAAGTCGGATGTCGCGTTCAAGAAACTGCAAAGTGTTCAGACGAAACTTGATCGTGCAGTTTCCAAAGGGCGTGATACTTCAAGGCTCGCCAACGAATACAAAACTGCACAAGCAAACTATCAACCGTTTCAGGACCTGTACGAGGTTTCAACGTTTGCCAAAACTAATGTCGGGCAACGAGCGATCACTCCCTATGCAAGAGATTTGTTCAAGCAATCGGCGAAAGCGTTTGATATTGATCAGGGTGTCACTGCTCAACAACAAAGGATAGCGCTGGCTAATGCTCTGGCAAAGAGAGATAAAATAAGAGTTCCCAACGCGGAGCGCAGTTACCTGGGTGATGGGAATTCTTGATGGCACGCGTTTTCCCAGAGTAACCGGGCAACAACAGATTTACTGTTGCCCGGCTTAACTCAAAAGCTTGAAATACGTTTTACATCACTCCACCAAAATAACCCCCTGCCTGATCGCCATCACCAGCGCCGCCTTCAATGACGTCACCCCGAACTTGCGGCGGATATTGCTGGTATGAAAGTGCACGGTCGCTTCCGTGCACCCTTGAATACGGGATATCTCCCACGCGGATTTGCCGATCGCCACCCATTCCAGGACTTGTCGTTCCTTGACAGTCAACTGGACAGTGGCGGGTGTGGTGTGGGAGGGCGGCGTGGTGCCGGGTGGTTTTCCGTTGTCGCGAAGCATGGTGAAGTCCTTTTCCTGAAGATCGCCGCACCACGATACCCCCGCCACCCCCAACGCGAACCTGACATAAATGACAGCGCTGGAGGTCCGCGAAGGCCTTGCGCCGTCAAGGCTGTAGCGCTTTTTTACAGCTTCTTTACGCCCCGACCAGCCTGTCGATCTCGCGCCTTTACACCCTGCCTGCGGACAATCTCCCCACGCGGCCTGTGCCGTATCGGTGTTGCCTGATGGGGGAAATTTCAATGAGCGTTATGGATGGTATCTCGCTGCTGATGGGAGTCGGGCTGTTCATCTATCTGCTGGTGGCGCTGTTGCGCGCCGACCAGAGTCAGGAGTGATCATGCACAGTTACGATTATCTGTTGATCCTGGCCTTTCTGGTCCTGCTGCTGGCACCCGCGCCTTGGTTGGGGCGTTTCTATTATCGGGTCATGGAAGGCGAGCGCACCTGGCTGAGCCCGGTGCTGGGGCCGGTCGAGCGGGCCTGCTACCGGATCTCCGGCATCGACCCGAAAACCGAGCAATCCTGGCAGCAATACATGTGGGCCTTGCTGGCTTTCAACCTGGCAGGCTTTGTCGTGCTGTTCGCGATGCTGATGCTGCAAGGCGTGCTGCCGCTCAACCCGCAGCAGTTGCCGGGCATGGAGTGGTCGCTGGCCTTCAACACGGCGATGAGCTTTATCACCAACACCAACTGGCAGGCCTACAGCGGCGAAGCGTCGCTCAGCTACCTGAGCCAGATGGTCGGCCTGACCGTGCAGAACTTCGTCAGCGCCGCCACCGGTCTCGCCGTGCTGGTCGCGCTATGTCGCGGTATCAGCCGTCGCTCGTCGCAGAGCCTGGGTAACTTCTGGGCCGACATGACCCGCGCCACGCTCTATGGGCTGTTGCCGATCAGTATCGTGCTGGCCGTGTTTCTGGTCTGGCAGGGCGTGCCGCAGAACTTCGGCCATTACATTGATGCGCTGACCCTGCAAGGCGCGGATCAAAGCCTGCCGATGGGACCTGCGGCCAGCCAGATATCGATCAAGCAGCTGGGCACCAATGGCGGCGGCTTCTTCGGCGTCAACTCGGCGCATCCGTTCGAGAACCCCACTGCCTGGAGTAACCTGTTCGAGTTGGTATCGATCCTGCTGATCCCGGCTGCACTGGTGTTCACCTTCGGCCACTACGTCAAGGACATGCGCCAGAGCCGCGCGATTCTCGGCTGCATGCTGGCGCTGCTGTTGATCGGCGGCGCGGTCTCGCTGTGGGCCGAGTACCAGCCCAACCCGGCACTGAACATCGCCGGTGTCGAACAGACCGCACCGCTGGAAGGCAAGGAAACCCGCTTCGGCACCACCGGTACGGTGCTGTGGTCAGTCGCTACCACTGCGGCTTCCAACGGCTCGGTCAATGGCATGCATGACAGCCTCAACCCGCTGACCGGCATGGTTGCGCTGGTCAACATGATGGTCGGTGAAGTGATTTTCGGCGGCGTGGGTGTGGGCCTCAACGGCATGCTGCTGAACGTACTGATTGCGGTATTTCTCTCCGGCCTGATGATTGGCCGCACGCCGGAATACCTCGGCAAGAAGCTGCAAGCGCAGGAAGTCCGGCTGCTGGTCGCCACCTTGCTGGTGATGCCGGTCGGCGTGCTGGTGCTGGGCGCGATTGCTGCCAGCCTGCCTGGCCCGGCCGGTGCGGTCAGCAACCCCGGCCCGCATGGTTTCAGCCAGTTGCTGTACGCCTACACCTCGGCCACGGCCAACAACGGCTCGGCGTTCGGCGGTTTCAGTGCCAACACCCTGTTCCACAACCTGATGCTCAGCCTGGCGATCTTCATTGGCCGCTTTGGTTACATCCTGCCGGTGCTGGCACTGGCTGGCAGCCTGGCCATGAAGAAAACCGCACCACAGGGTCAGAACAGCTTCCCGACCCACGGCCTGCTGTTTGTCACTCTGCTGACCGTCACCATTTTGCTGGTGGGTGGTTTGACCTTCCTGCCTACCCTGGCACTGGGGCCGATTGCCGAACACCTGAGCCTGGGTTTCTGAGGAACCGATCATGAGCACTACTGATTTTTCAAGACGTGATGCTGTAAAAACTGCCGAGCCTCAGGCCGCCAGCGAGACAGCCAAGACCGGCATCGCTGCCCTGTGGCGTCCGGCGCTGGTGCAGGCGTTCGTCAAGCTCGACCCGCGCCAGCTCAAGCGTTCGCCGGTGATGCTGGTGGTGGAACTGACTGCCATTCTGACCACCGTGCTGTGCGTGATCCCCAACCCGCAGGTGCCCACTTCGGTCTGCGTGCAGATCGCCCTGTGGCTGTGGTTCACCGTATTGTTCGCCAACTTCGCCGAAGCGCTGGCCGAAGGTCGTGGCAAGGCCCGCGCCGACAGCCTCAAGGCCGGCAGCGAAGGGCTCAAGGCGCGCATTCGCGATGAGAACGGCAGCCTGCGCATCATCAATGCCAGCGAGTTGCGCAAGGGCGATGTGGTGCGCGTCGAGATCGGCGAAATGATTCCCGGCGACGGCGAAGTCATCGAGGGCATCGCGGCGGTCAACGAGGCGGCGATTACCGGCGAATCCGCGCCAGTGATTCGCGAATCCGGTGGTGACCGCTCGGCCGTGACCGGCAACACCCGGCTGGTGTCCGACTGGCTGCTGATACGCATCAGCGCCAACCCCGGCGAATCGACGCTGGACCGCATGATTGCACTGGTGGAAGGTGCCAAGCGGCAGAAGACCCCTAACGAAGTCGCGCTGGATATTCTGCTGATCGGCCTGACCCTGATCTTTCTGCTGGTGGTCATCACCTTGCAGCCGTTCGCCCACTTTGCCGGGGGTAGCCTGCCGCTGGTGTTTCTGGTGGCACTCCTGGTCACCCTGATCCCGACCACCATTGGCGGCCTGCTGTCGGCCATCGGCATTGCCGGCATGGACCGGCTGGTGCGCCTCAACGTGATCGCCAAGTCCGGTCGCGCCGTAGAAGCTGCGGGCGATGTGCATGTGCTGTTGCTGGACAAGACCGGCACCATCACCTTCGGCAATCGCCGCTGCGCTGCCGTTTACGCAGCACCCGGCGTGACCCCGAAGGAACTGGGCGAGGGCGCCTTGCTGGCGTCGCTGGCCGACGATACGGCGGAAGGCAAATCCATCGTCGAGTTCCTGCGCAACCTGCACCCGATGAACGAGCCCACCCTGAGTTCGGTAACCGCTGTACCGTTCAGCGCCGATACACGTCTGTCCGGTGTGGATTATCAGGGCCATGTGTACCGCAAGGGCGCGGTGGATTCGCTGCTGGCTTTCATCAACATGCAGCGTAGCGACCTGCCGCCTGCCTTGGCGCGGGAAGTCGACAAGATTGCCAAGACCGGCGGCACGCCGCTGCTGGTCTGCGCCAACGGTCGTTTGTTGGGTGCGATTCATCTCAAGGACGTGGTCAAGCCGGGTATTCGCGAGCGCTTCGAAGAGTTGCGCAAGCTGGGGATTCGCACGGTAATGGTGACTGGCGACAACCCATTGACTGCCGCAGCCATTGCCGCTGAAGCGGGTGTCGATGATGTGCTGGCCGAAGCCACACCAGAGAAAAAGCTGGAACGGATTCGTCAGGAGCAGGGCGAAGGCCGACTGGTGGCGATGTGTGGCGACGGTGCCAACGATGCGCCTGCACTGGCGCAGGCGGACGTCGGTATGGCGATGAACGATGGCACCCAGGCCGCGCGTGAAGCGGCCAACATGGTTGACCTCGACAGCGACCCTACCAAGTTGCTGGACGTGGTGCAGATCGGCAAGGAATTGCTGGTCACACGCGGTGCGCTGACGACGTTTTCGATTGCCAATGACGTGGCCAAGTACTTCGCCGTGCTGCCTGCGCTGTTTGCCTCGATTTATCCGCAACTGGGCGTGCTCAACGTCATGCAACTGGCCAGCCCGCAAAGTGCGATTGTCTCGGCCATCGTCTTCAACGCGCTGATCATCGTTGTGCTCATCCCGCTGGCCCTGCGTGGCGTGCGGGTTCAGGCCGCCAGCGCGGCGCATCTGTTGCGTCGCAACCTGCTGATCTATGGCCTGGGCGGCATCGTTGTGCCGTTTCTCGGCATCAAGTTGATCGACATGCTGCTGGTCGCACTCGGCCTTGTTTGAAGCCTGTGCTGCACGCCGGTCGGCGTGCAGCCTCACCTGATTGAGGATGTGCAGATGTCCAATGTATTGCGTCCGGCCTTGAGCCTGATCGTGTTGATGAGCCTGATCACCGGCGTGGCCTATCCACTGGTAGTCACCGGGGTTGCGCAAGTGGCGTTTCCGGCGCAGGCCAATGGCAGCCTGGTGTACGACGCGGCGGGCAAAGTGCGCGGCTCGGCACTCATCGCCCAGTCGTTTACCGGTGATGAGTGGTTTCAGTCGCGTCCTTCGGCAGGCGCGTTTGCGACGGTAGCCAGTGGCGCGAGCAACTTTGCGCCGAGCAACCCGGCACTGGTGGCACGCGTGAAAGAGGACGTTGCGAAACTGGCCAATGCCTCGCAGGAACCGGTGCCACTTGCCTTGCTGACCACGTCCGGCAGCGGTCTGGACCCGCATCTCTCGCCTGAAGCGGTTGCCTGGCAGGCCGGTCGCGTTGCTGCGGCGCGCCAGTTGCCGTTGGACAAAGTACAGGCGCTGATCGACGCCAATACTCAGCGTCCGCTGATCGGCCCGCCCGTGGTCAACGTATTGGCCTTGAATATGAGCCTGAATCAGTTACCGTCTGCACCGCGCAACGCGCAGTTGTAACAAAGTGCGCCGTGTTCGCAGCAGATTCACTAAGCTGTAGATGATTAGAGAGGGTGGTAACCAAGGTGAGTGATTCCGGTCGAGCTGATGCACTGCTGGCCCAGCTGCCCCGCGAAGGGC
The DNA here is from genome assembly GCF_001466905.1 of Pseudomonas sp. ICMP 3272. Taxonomy (NCBI): domain Bacteria; kingdom Pseudomonadati; phylum Pseudomonadota; class Gammaproteobacteria; order Pseudomonadales; family Pseudomonadaceae; genus Pseudomonas; species Pseudomonas sp. ICMP 3272. Next base: position 21,482 of record NZ_LKEK01000057.1, on the reverse strand, counting down.
GCGGGCGGCTGAAGGTTTTTCTCGGTGCCGCGCCGGGCGTGGGCAAAACCTACGCCATGCTTCAGGCGGCCCATGCGCAGTTGCGTCAGGGCGTCAGGGTCTTGGCGGGCGTGGTGGAGACCCACGGCCGTGCGGAAACCGAAGCGCTGCTCAACGGCGTACCGCAACAGCCCTTGTTGCGCACCGAATACCGAGGCATGACCCTCGAAGAAATGGACCTTGATGCCTTGCTCAAGGCGGCGCCGGCATTGGTGCTGGTCGACGAACTGGCGCACACCAATGCGCCCGGCAGTCGGCATACCAAGCGTTGGCAGGATATTCAGGAACTGCTCGCTGCCGGCATCGATGTCTACACCACGGTCAACGTCCAGCATCTGGAAAGCCTTAATGATCAGGTGCGCGGTATCACCGGGGTGCAGGTGCGCGAAACGCTGCCGGACTGGGTGTTGCAGGAAGCTTTCGACCTGGTGCTGATCGACCTGCCGCCGCGCGAACTGCTGGAGCGCCTGCGCGACGGCAAGGTGTACGTGCCGGAGCAGGCGCGCGCGGCCATCGACGCTTTCTTCACGCAAACCAATCTCACTGCGCTGCGCGAAATGGCCATGCAGACCGCTGCGGCGCAGGTCGATAACGATCTGGCGCAGGGCTACCGGCAATTGGGCCAGTCGGCTCCGGCAGTTCGTGGGCGGATGCTGGTGGGCATCGACGGTGATGCCCATGCCGAGCGCCTGGTGCGTCACGCCAGTCGGGTTGCTCAGCGTCGCCACCTGCCGTGGAGCGCCGTGCATGTGGACGACGGGCAAACCCTCGACGAGCAGTCCCGCGCGCGCCTGCAAAGCGCTCAGCAACTGGCCGAGCGGCTGGGTGGCGAGGCGGTTTCGCTGCGCGCCGGGGAGGTCGCCCGAACGCTAGTGCAGCATGCCATCGAACGGCGCGCCAGCGTGGTGCTGGTCGGCCAGTCGCGTCGGCACTGGCGTCGCCGGGTGTTTGGCGGCGGTGTTGCCGCACGTTTGTTGCGTGAAGGGCACGGGTTGGAAATTTCGGTGCTCGACGACAGTGAAGAGCTACCCGATCAACCGCCCCGCGCACGCCCGGCTCGCGAAGTGGTGTGGTTCGATTACGGCCTGGCCTTTGTGGCCACGCTGCTTGCCAGTCTGGTCGCCTGGGGTGTGTCGGGCGTGCTGGCGCTGCCCAACATTTCCCTGATCTTTCTCGCGGCGGTGTTACTGGTTGCGGTGCGCAGCAGCATGGGACCGGCGCTGGCGTGTGCCGGGCTGTCATTTCTGGCCTATGACTTTCTGTTCATTCCACCGAGTTTTTCCCTGAACATCCAGCGCGAAGAAGACGTGCTGACGCTGCTGTTCTTCCTGCTGATGTCGGCGCTGACCGGCAAGCTTGCGGCGCGCCAGCGCAGGCAGTTGCAGGCGTTGCGTGATACTCAGGAACAGACCAGCGAACTGCTCGACCTGTCGCGCAAGATGACCGCCGCCACGGATCGAAAAGCAGTACTCAATGCCGCCGAACAGCATTTTTCCGGCTGGAAGGAATTGTATCTGTGCCTGGTTGATCGTGACGGGCAGGGCGGTTTGGTTGTTGAGACTGGTGGGCCGCTGACCTTCTCGGAAGCCGAACGTGCCGCCGCCGACTGGGCCTGGCAGCACGATCAACCGGCTGGCAGCGGCACCGGCACGCTACCGTCCGGGCGCTGGTGGTGGTGGCCGATTACCGCGGAAGAAGGGCCACTGGCCCTGCTGGGTGTCAGTGCGCGTGAAGGCCAGTCGTTCACCGCGCAACACCGGCGTCTGCTGGCGGCGCTGACCCAGCCGCTGGCGCAGGCGCTGGCTCGCGCACAACTGGCGCAAGAGCTTGAAGCCGCGCGTCTGCATGGTGAAACCGAGCAATTGCGCAGCGCCTTGCTGGCCTCTGTGTCCCACGACCTGCGCACGCCACTGACGTCCATGCGCGGCAGCATCGACAGCCTGCTGGCGCTGGGCGAAGCCATCCCGCTGGAGGATCGCCGCGAGCTGCTGGAAGGTACACGCGACGAAGCCGAACGTCTGGATCGCTATATCCAGAACCTGCTGGACATGACGCGCCTGGGACATGGCGCGCTGAAACTTGCACGAGACTGGGTGTCGCCTGCCGATATCGTCGGCAGTGCGCTCAACCGGCTGCGCGCCGTGCTGGCACCCTTGCAGGTCAGCACCCAGGTGACCGGCGAGCTGCCATTGCTGTACGTGCATGCGGCGCTGATCGAGCAGGCGCTGGTCAATGTGCTGGAAAATGCTGCACGCTTTTCACCTGTCGACGGGCGCTTGCAGGTGGCGGCGGGTGTGGTCGACAGTGAGCTGTTCTTCTCGGTCAGTGACGAAGGGCCGGGCATTCCCGAGGATGAACGGGCGAAGATTTTCGACATGTTCTATACCGCAGCCCGCGGTGATCGGGGCGGGCAGGGCACGGGCCTGGGGCTGGCGATCTGTCAGGGCATGATTGGCGCGCATGGTGGACGTCTCAGCGTCGAGGAAGGCATTGACGGGCAGGGTACGCGCATCACCTTGTTCCTGCCGTTGCAGGCGCAGCCGGATGTGGAAATGGAGGAGTCAGCTTGAGCCAGGCGGCAACCATTCTGGTCATCGATGACGAGCCGCAGATTCGCAAATTTTTGCGCATCAGTCTGGTGTCGCAGGGCTACAAGGTGCTCGAAGCGGCCACCGGCGGGGATGGCCTGACCCAGGCGGCATTGAACAAGCCGGATTTGCTGGTGCTTGATCTTGGCCTGCCGGACATGGACGGTCAGCAAGTGCTCAGTGAGTTTCGCGAGTGGTCAGCGGTGCCGGTACTGGTGCTTTCGGTACGCGCCAGCGAAGCACAGAAAGTCCAGGCGCTGGACGCCGGAGCCAACGACTACGTGACCAAACCGTTCGGCATTCAGGAGTTTCTGGCCAGAATCAGGGCGCTGCTCAGGCAGGTTTCCGGTAGCGACAAGCCGGAGTCGGCCCTTCAATTCGGTCCGCTGACCGTCGACCTGGCCTATCGCCGGGTGCTGCTCGATGGTCACGAAGTGGCGCTGACGCGCAAGGAATATGCGGTGCTGGCGCAGTTGGCACGCCACCCTGGGCGGGTCATTACCCAGCAGCAGTTGCTCAAGGATATCTGGGGGCCTACCCACACCGATGACAGCCACTACCTGCGCATTGTGGTCGGGCATTTGCGCCAGAAACTGGCAGACGATCCGACCGCCCCGAGGTTCATCCTCACCGAGCCTGGAATAGGGTATCGTCTGCTGGCCGACCACTAGATGAAAAAAGCGACCATACCCCCGTGGTACGGCACTTTTACTGCATCGAATCGTCAAAGCCGCACACTCCATATTCACTCCTGAGGTAACACCCCCATGAAAGCCTTTATCTGTCTGCCATTGCTTGTCTTGGTTCTTGCAGGTTGCGCTGGCAAGACCGGGTATCGAGACAGCTGCGCTACCCAGATAGACGCTGCCTGGCACGAGCTTGATCTGGCCAAGGCCGAAGGCTTCGCCGGCACCGTCAGTTACTCCAAGGCCCTGTCGCTGCTGACCGGTGCCAAGACCCAGCAACAGTTCGAAGCATTTGAAGGCTGCACCGAAAAAGCCGAAAAAGCCCGCTTCTACATCCGCGAGTCGCGCGCTGGCCGCTGATAGCTGACGATACACAGGTCCTGTGGGAGAGCGCTTGCTCGCGATGCAGTGCTTCAGGCGCAGAGCTCTCGGGGCTGTACCGGCCTCTTCGCGAGCAAGCTCGCTCCCACAGGGTTTGCGGTTTGCATAGCAACGAGCGCGGAGCGTCGCACGATAGTTGAGATTATCGTTCCGCACGCTCCAGCGTCGGAATGCCTTGCGTGACGCTCCGCGTCACAACTCTGCACTGCGCCGCAGTCTCACGAGCGGACGCAGAGCTTCCAGCATCACATCAAATCCCTACCGACTCTAGCGAAACGGCCTACGCTCATCTTAAAGTGTTCGGACACTAGCATCGCTTGCAGTCCCACAGTCATTAAGCAGTTGCCGGAAGGGGCTTTCGATGGGTAGAAAACTCGATGCATGCCTGAGCGCCATCAATGAAGTGGTACTGGGCAAGGAAGTGCAGGTGCGGCTGGCGATGACCTGCCTGATCGGCGGCGGGCATTTGCTGATCGAAGACTTGCCGGGGATGGGCAAGACCACGCTCAGCCATGCGCTGGCGAAAATTCTGGGCCTCAGTTATCAGCGCATTCAGTTCACTTCCGACCTGCTGCCGGGTGACATCCTGGGGACTTCGGTATTTGATCGGGACAGCGGGCAATTCACCTTTCATCCCGGGCCGATCTTCGCCGAACTGGTGCTGGCCGACGAAATCAATCGCGCCACGCCCAAGAGCCAGAGCGCGTTGCTGGAAGCCATGGAAGAAGGGCAGGTCTCCATCGAGGGCGCGACACGTCTGTTGCCCGATCCATTCTTCGTGATTGCGACTCAGAACCCGTTCAGTTCCGGTGGCACCTTTGCCTTACCCGAGTCTCAGCTGGACAGGTTCCTGATGCGCATCTCCATGGGTTACCCGGCGAGAGCCGCAGAGAAAGCGTTGCTGCTTGGCGAGTCACGCCGCGAACTTTTACCGCGCCTGCAGCCGATTCTGGACCACGCCATGCTTGGCCAGTTGCAGGCGCATGCACGGCAGTTGCGGGCCAGCGATGCACTGGTCGACTATGTGCTGCGACTGGTCGAGGCAACCCGCAGCCAGCCGCAATTCGCCTATGGACTGTCGCCCAGGGCGAGCCTGGCGATTCTGGCCGCAGCGCGGGCCTGGGCGATGTTGCTGGGGCGTGATTACGTCATTCCCGAGGATGTGCAGGCGGTCTTGCCGTCGGTGGTCGGCCATCGGCTGCGCGAGCGCAGCGACCCGACCGGGCATGGCGGCGGGGCGCTGGTGCAGTGGTTATTGCGCGAGGTGCCGGTGCTTTGATCGAGCCGCTCAAACCGCTATGGCAACGCTGGCTGGCAAAACGAATTCCTCCGGCGTCACGCATCACGCTCGACCACCGGCGCATCTTCATCATGCCGACGCGCACCGGCATGACCTTTGCTGTCGTGATCGTGCTTATGCTGCTGGTGGCGATCAATTATCAGAACAGCCTGGCCTACGGGCTGACCTTTCTGCTGTTGTCAGTCGGGGTGCTGGCTATCCTGCACACGTATCGCAACCTCAGCGGCTTGATTCTCAGTGCCGGTGTGGCGCGTTCAGTGTTTGTCGGCGAACCGGTGCAATTGCGCATGCGTCTGGAAAGTGCCGGTCAGGCCCACCATGCGCTGGGGGTAGGCTGGACTGCGGCAGCTCTGCAACCTGGCGATGTGCTGCCACGCGGGCTGACCGATGTTGAACTGAGCCTGCCTGCCGAAAAGCGCGGCTGGCTGCATGCGCCAAGGCTGCGGATCGAGAGCGCGTTCCCGCTGGGCATTTTCCGCGCCTGGAGCTGGCTGGATCTGCAGCAGAGTGCCTTGATCTATCCGCGGCCACTGTCGGGTGCCATGCCGCTGCTAAAAGGTGTGCAGCCCCACGCCGAGGACGACGGTCAGGCCACTCAGGGTGCCGGTGTAGATGATTATCAGGGGCTGCGCAGCTACCAGCCGGGCGATAACCTCAGTCGCCTGCACTGGAAAGCCTATTCCCGAGGTCAGGGGTTGCTGGTCAAGGACTTCACTGACTTGAGCGGCCACGACCTGTGCCTGGACTTCATGGCGCTGGGCGGCGATATCGAGGAGCGCTTGTCGCGCCTGTGTTATTGGGTGCTGGAGCTGTCCCAGCGTCGTCAGCCGTTTGCCTTGCGCCTGCCAGGTTTTCTGTCCACGGTCGACAGCGGTGATGCGCACCGCGAAGCCTGCCTGCGCGCCTTGGCGCTTTATGGTCATCGATCATGAGTGACAAGAATAAAGCGCTCGCAGCCGCACCCATTCCGCGTGTCAGCCTCACCTGGCTGCTATTGGCGCAGGCACTGGTCGTGTTGCCGTTCGCGCTGCACGTGCCGGTATCGATCACGCTTCTGTGGCTGGGCTGCACATGCTGGCGGGTTCAGGTGTTCCGGATGCGCGCGCGGCTGCCCGGCACCTGGATCAAGTCAGGGTTGCTGGTGGGCACCGCCGGTGGCGTGTATCTGGCGCGTGGCAGTCTGGTCGGGCTGGATGCCGGAGCAGCGTTACTGGTGGCGGCATTCGTTCTGAAAATGCTGGAAATGAACAACCACCGCGACGCACGGGTCCTGATCTTTCTCGGTTTCTTTTGCGTGGCGGTCGGCTATCTGTTTGAAGACAACCTGCTGTGGGCGCTTTTCAGCCTGCTGCCGGTCGGCGCGCTGCTGGCCGCGTTGATTGGTCTGCAGCAGGCGGATCTGGCTGGCAGGTCAATCGACACGCTCAAGCTGGCGTTCAAGCTGATGGCGCAGGCTGTGCCGTTGATGCTTGTGCTGTTTCTGTTTTTCCCACGTCTGGACCCGCTTTGGTCGTTGCCGCAACCGAGCAACAAGGGCGTCACTGGGCTGTCCGACAACATGGCACCGGGCGACATGGCCGAGCTGAGCAAGTCGCCGGCACTGGTATTTCGGGCCAGTTTTGAGGGACCGATACCGGCGCGCAATCAGTTGTACTGGCGCGGTCTGACCCTTGAGCAGTTCGATGGGCGGCGCTGGTCACAGTCGGCACGTGCCCAGACCGTGCAGATCCCGCAGTGGGAAAAGCGCGGCGATCCACTGGCCTACAGCATTGTCATGGAGGCCAGCGGTCGGCCCTGGTTGCCGAGCCTCGACGTGGCCGAGACCACGTTGCCGGACGTTCGGCAAATGAGCGACTTCCGCCTGCAACGCCGGCGTCCCGTCGAGCAATCGCTGTTATATGCCGTCAATTCCTGGCCGCTGAGTATTCGCGACCCGCAATCCAGCGAACAGGTCCAGCGCCAAAACCTGCAATTGCCCGCCAAGGGGAATGATCAGGCCCGGCAGTGGGCGGCTGAACTGCGCCGTCGCTACACTACGGCGGATGCGATGGTCGCCGCGATGCTTGGTTATTTCAGCGACCAGCCGTTTCACTACACCCTCAAGCCCGCACCGTTGGGCAACGACAGCATTGATGAGTTTCTGTTTGCGAGTCGTCAGGGTTTTTGCGCCCACTACGCCGGCGCAATGACTTTTGTGCTGCGCGCTGCGGGTATTCCGGCGCGTGTCGTGGCCGGGTATCAAGGCGGCGAACTGAACCCCGACGGGCACTACCTGACCGTGCGCCAGTTCGACGCGCATGCGTGGGTCGAATACTGGCAGCCGGGTATCGGCTGGCGCAGTGTCGACCCCACCGCAGCAGTTGCACCGCAGCGTATCGAACAGGGCTTGGAGCAGGCGCTGGCAGCAGACGAAGCCTTTCTGCAGGACTCGCCCTATTCAGCGTTACGCTATCGCAATGTGCCTTGGGTCAACGCCATACGCCTGAGCTGGGATAACCTCAACTATGGCTGGCAGCGCTGGGTGCTGGGCTATCAGGGACAACAGCAGTTACAAATTCTCGGCCGTTGGTTTTCAGGGTTTCAGGCACCGGTTTTCGTCCTGGGGACCCTGTTTTCACTGGGGCTGGTTGCATTATGGCTGTTCAAACCCTGGCAGCGCGAAAGCGACTCGCAACTGCGGGTGTTCAACGCATTTGAACGCTTGCTAGCCCGTCATGGTCTGCGTCGTATGCCGGGTGAAGGCGCTGACGCATTCTGCCGCAGGGCGGTACTCTACTTTCCGCAGCATGCCGAGGCCATTGAAGGTTTCATCCGCGAATTTCAGGCGCAGCGCTACGCTGGGCGGGTGGCTTCGGCCAGCCGCTTGAGGCATGCATTAAGCACGTTGCGTCGTCGTCTGCCATGGAGGTTGTCAGCCGTCAGGGACAGGCATTCATGAATGAGTGTGTCGAAGGGGAATTGCATGTCTTCAATGGTGGATCATCTGGTGGCCGAGGTGCTGGCGCTGGATGTCAAATTGCTCGCGTGCCAGGCACGCCTTGCGGTTTCGACGGACAGCGAAGCGCTGCATGATTTGCGTACCACCGTGCGTCGTCTGCGTAGCGTACTGCGGCCCCTGCGGGAAAACCCGGCTGCCGCAGAACTGGAAGAGGCCGCAAAAGCGGTAGGGCAACTGACCACGCCTTTGCGTGACATGCAGGTGCTCGCCGCGTTTCTCGAAGAGCAGGGCCTCAACGAGGCCGCTTTCAAGCGCAACCAGTACTTGGGAAATGCCTGCCCCAGGGTTGCGACGTCGCCTGAACTGAGCCGTTTGCTCAAGCTGATAGATCTATTCCCGGAGCTACTGCGTTTGCAACAGCGTCAGGGAATGTTGCGTGGCCTGCGCAAGACCATCGAAAAGCGTATGGACAAACAGTGGAGCAAGCTACGTGTGGCCATCGCCGAGCCTGGGCATGATCGGCATGATCTGCGCCTGCTGATCAAACGCGTGCGTTACGCCGCCGAAGCGTACCCGGAACTCAGTCACCAGCCGAAAAACATGCAGGCCCGGCTCAAGGCCGCACAAGGCGAGTTGGGCGACTGGCATGATCATTTGCAATGGCTGGCGCAGGCTGCCGAGCAGCCGGATCTGGCACCGTGCATTGCGGGTTGGCAGATCGGAATCGTGCGTGCCGAGCGCAAGGCCGAGGCGTCGCTCAAGCGGCTGGCCAAGGCCTGTTTCTAAGGCAGTGGCGTTTTTATGGAATAGGTCATTCAGGCCGCAATAATGGCCAATATGCGGCATGTCGTTGACTAGGAGGATGGTTATTATCCATCCACTTGTGTGTCGACTTGCTGGAGTAAGCATGATCTTTTCCGAACTGATCGATGCGGTGCGTCGCGACCCGCGTGCTGTCACGATCCCTGCCGAATGGTCCCAGGGGCGCGCCTGCTTTGGCGGGTTGATGGCGGCGCTGACCTATGAAGCGATGCGTGCCGAGGTGCCGGAAGGGCGCCCGGTTCGCTCGCTGGCGATTACCTTTGTCGGGCCTGCCGAGCCTGGCGTGCCAATTGCCTTTGACGTCGAAATTCTGCGTCACGGTAAGGCTGTCAGTCAGGTGTCGGGGCGCGCCATGCAGAACGGTCAGGTGATGACCCTGATACAAGGCAGCTTCGGCGCGCCCCGTGAGTCGATGATTGCGGTTGCCGCAGAGGCCGCGCCAGTGCTCAAGCCGGTAGAGCAATGCCCGGAACTGCCTTTTGCCAAGGGCGTGATGCCCGACTACCTGCGCTTCATGGACATTCGCTGGGCACTGGGCGGCATGCCGTTCAGCAATACACCGTCACCGGCAATTGGTGGTCATGTGCGTTTTCGTGATGAGGCGCATGCCAGCCCCATGAGCGAGGCCCATATTCTGGCGCTGGTCGACACCTGGCCGCCTGCGGTATTGCCGCACCTCAACAAGCCTGCACCGGGCAGTTCGCTGACCTGGACCATCGAATTCGTCCAGCCACAGCCGGTGCTCGATACGCTGCAATGGTGCAGTTATCGCGCAGTCATCGAACATGCCCGGGATGGCTACGGTCACACCGCAGCAGCGTTGTGGAGCCCCGACGGCGAACTGATCGCAATCAGCCGCCAGACGGTGACGGTGTTTGGCTGACTGACAAGGCAGGTCAATATTTCCGGGCGGAGCGGGCAGCGTCCTTGCGCTGAAAACCCAGCGCAGCCAGCAGGCCGATCACACCGATGGCAATCGATGGCAGGCTCTCGGAGAACAGACCGTTGAGTATCAGCAGGGTCGCCAGAATGAAGAGAGGTACGGCAATCAGGTACATGGCCAGGCTGGCCGAGTGCTCCTGATTGTCGTTGCTGTCACGCCATTGATTGAGCTGCAGATCGGAAAGTGGCTTGTTCATGCGGCGGTCCTCTTAAGGTTAGCGCTTGTTCAGGACAACGCGTAAAGCGCCGTTCAATGCCTGAAGCATAGGCCCGCCTGCCGATCGCTGACGACTCAAGCCTGTCTATCGCCGCGATAGCCTGTTACAACTTGAGCTGGCCGATCGCAGCATTCAGCTCGCCCGCCAGCGTGGCGAGTTCGTCACTGGTGCTGGCCGAGTCCACGGTCTGCACCACCGTGCGTTCGGTGACATCGCGGATACTCACCACCGCACGGTTCATTTCCTCGGCCACCTGACTTTGCTGCTGCGCGGCGACGGCAATCTGCGTATTGCTTTCGCGCATCTGTGCCACGGCACCGGCAATGGCCGCCAGCGCTTCGCCCGCTTCCTTGGCCTGCTGCACGCATTCGTCGGCCTTGTACGAGCTTTCCTGCATGAAATCCACCGCATCGCGGGTGCCGCTTTGCAGGGTCGAAACCATCGTGGTGATTTCATCGGTCGAGGTCTGCACCCGTTTGGCCAGGTTGCGCACTTCGTCGGCGACCACGGCAAAGCCGCGACCCATTTCCCCGGCGCGTGCGGCTTCGATGGCGGCATTCAGGGCCAGCAGGTTGGTCTGTTCGGCAATGCTGTGGATCACGTTGACCACGCCGTTGATCTTCTGGCTGTCCTGGGCCATGCGCTGGATCATTTCGGCAGTCTGTTGCACGCCGCTGGAGAGCCCGGCGATGGATACTTGCACGCGGTCGACCACGACCTTGCCGCTGCCCGCCAACGCGTCGGCGGTCTGCGACTGGTCGCGTGTGGCCGTGGCGTGTTGGGCAATGTGATGGACCGTGGCGGTCATCTCGTTGATTGCCGTGGCCACCTGATCGGTTTCGCTTTGCTGGCCGAGCATGCCCTGGCGTACATCTTTCATGCCCGCAGCCAGATGCGCTGCACCCTGATCGAGGCGGCCAGCGGTTTGCGAAACCGTATTGACCACTCGCTGATACCCGGCCTGCATGGCATTGAACGCCTTGGCCATCTGCCCGACCTCATCGTCACTGCGGTTAGGCACGCGGGCCGCCAGATCGCCGCTTTTTTCGACGTGCAGCATCACATCCTTGAGCGCGTTGAGCTGGCTGAGGAGAAAACGGATCAGCAGTTGCGAGGCGCAGAGCATCAACAGCATCAGCACGAAAACGGCGGCTGCGTAATGGCTGAAGCGATCCTGAAATACTTGCAGAAAGGTTGGAGCAAAGGCCAGCACCGCGATCTGCTGGCCAGTGCTGCGGGTGACGATCTGCGCGCCGCTCAACAGTCTGTCGCTGGCTGGTTTGTTCAGCGCAACCCAGTCGCGGGCGTCGACCAGCTCTGGCAGCGCGAGGGTATTGAAGGCGGGTGTCTGACCTTTGCTGTAAGCCAGCAACGTATCACTGGCGGGCAGCACTGCGTCGGCAGGCCACGCGGCCAGCAAGCGAGCCTGAGCTTGCGCTGCCTGACGTGACGTATCTGCTCGTGCCTGCTGCTCTGCTTGCATGGCGTAAAGCACCAGCAGCAGGGTTGTGACGAAAGCGACCGCGTTAACGGCCCAGAATTTATATTTCAGTGACAGGTTGCCAAGCCATGAGCCCATGAGCGGTCTTCTTTGATGGTCGTGTGAGGTAGCAGCAAGATGCCATCACGATGCCTCAGCCATCAAAGAGACCCTTGATGCGGGTCAAGGAAGCTGCAGATTTTCGCCGGTTATCTGTTCCAGAGAGGGTAAATCGAAAAACTCACGCGCGCAGGCCGTGCTGTGACGGGCGAGATCTTCCTGGCTTTCGCCCCGGTGCAAAGCCACTTCGCGCAAGACTTCCGGCAGGTAAGCGGGTTCGTTACGGCCATTTTTCGGCTTGGGGCGCAGGCTGCGTGGCAGAAGATAAGGCGCGTCGCTTTCCAGCATCAGCCGGCCGCGAGGGATATTGCCCACAAGCGGGTGCAGGTGCGTGCCGCGTCGCTCATCGCAGATCCAGCCTGTTATGCCAATGTGCAGGTCAAGATCCAGGTAACTGAACAGCGCGGCGCGTTCGCCAGTAAAGCAGTGCACCACCGCAGCCGGCAGACGGTCGCGGTAGTCGCGCAGAATCTCCAGCAGGCGCTGGTTGGCGTCACGTTCGTGCAGGAACACCGGCAATTGCAGTTCCACCGCCATGGCCAGGTGCGCTTCAAGAACCTTTTCCTGCTGCGGGCGAGGCGAGAAGTCGCGATTGAAATCCAGACCGCATTCACCCACGGCGCGAACGCGATTTTCCTTGAGCAGGGCATGCAACTGTTTCTCGGTGTCACCGGTCCAATCGCTCGCCGAGTGCGGGTGGATGCCTGCCGTGCAGAACAGGCGTTGCGCGCTTTCATCCAACTCGTGACACAGCTGCAAGGCGTGTTCGCTGCCCTCGACGCTGGTGCCGGTCACCACCAGTTGCTCGACGCCTGCGGCATAGGCGCGATCGAGTACCGCCTGTCGTTGCGAGGCGAAGCTTGCGTTGGTCAGATTGACGCCGATGTCGATGAGTTGCATGGTGCTACCTCCAGCTGAAGGCTGTCGAGCATACCAGAGCTCCGGCCACAATAAGAAAACGCTGGGTATTCAAGCGATTGAGCCGGATGGTTCAACGATTTCCTTCGCTGTTCGATGCTGCTGCGTGACCTCAAGATTTCCTTTTTCCTGTTTTTTTCCGGCGTTGCCCTGGGGAAGTGAATGATCCGATCCGCGCTTGTGTCTTTTATGTGTCTGTTGGCGCTGCTGCCGCTGCAGGTTTCTGCTCGTCAGACCGGCCCACAGGCCGTGCAGCACAAAGCGCAGGTGCGCGATCTGCCTGCCATTCGCAGCAGCAAGGTGCTGCGCGTGCTGGTCAATCAAAGCCGCAACAGCTCCGGTGACGTCAAGGGCCAGGAAATCGGCATCGAATATCATCGCCTGCAAGCCTTCGAACAGTACCTCAACAGCCATTCGCGCGGCGCTCAGAAGGTCACGCTCAAAGTCATACCCAAGGCCAAGAACCAGCTACTGACCGCGTTGCAGCGCGGCGAAGGCGATATGATCGCGCCTGGCGAACTGCTTGATGTCAGCGAAGCCAAAGGTGTTCAGGCCAGTGCGCCGATCATTCATGATGTGCCTCTGGTGCTGGTCGGCGCGCGTGGCCAGCGCAACGTACGGCGTGTGGAGCAACTGTCGGGACATACACTGAGCCTGCCCACCGGCAGCGCGGCCGACGAGGCCCTCCATCAGGTCAATCGGCAACTGGAGCTGCGCAAGCTGCCGCTGGCCAAAATCGAATGGGTCGACCCAAGTCTTGCAGTCGAAGATGTGCTGGAGATGGTCCAGGCCGGTATTTACCCGATGACACTGGTCGAGCAGCCTATCGCCGAGCGTTGGGCGAAGATCATGCCCAAACTGCGTATCGAGCGCGGCCTGACCTTGCAGACCCACGGCGACATCAGCTGGTTTGTACGCGACAACGCAACCCAGCTGCGGGCCAGTGTCGATGATTTCCTCAAAGGCTATAAACCTTCGGCTCAGCAGGATCAGGTGCTCGCCAAGGCTTACAAAAACACCTACAAGGTCAACAACCCGCTGGTACGCAACAACCTGCAACGTCTTGAGCAACTGCGTCCGATGCTGCAACGCCATGCCGATGCGCAGGGTATGGACTGGCTGGACCTGGCGGCCCTGGCGTTCAAGGAGTCGAAGCTCGACCCGGCGGCCAAGGGCAGTGGCGGCGCGACAGGGCTGTTGCAGATCACTCCGTCGGCGGCAAAAAGCGTCGGAGTGCCGAGCATTCAGAGCGCTGACGACAATATCCGTGCAGGTTCGCGTTACATGGCGCTGATCCAGCGCAAGTACTTCTCCAGCAGCCGAGTCAACGAGCGCGAGCGCATGGCGTTCGTAATGGCGGCCTACAACCTGGGGCCGGAGCGTGTGCAAGGTATGCGCGAGGAAGCGCGGCGGCGCGGGCTCAATCCAGATCAGTGGTTTTTCCAGACCGAGCGCGTGGCAATGGAGCAGGGCGGTGCCAACGTCGTCGCGTTCGTCAACAGCGTGAACAAGTATTACCTGGCATTTGATCGCGAGCGAGACTCGCTGGAAAAGAGTGGACCGAAAACTGCCGTAAAGCGCTAATCATCGATTTATTGGATTGCTATGTGCCGTTATTTGCGGTTTTCACATAAGTAAATTTGATTATTATGGCATCACGTTCACTTAATCAATCCCGGAAATCACCCACATGAACACAATGATCAAATCGGTTCTCAGCACTCGCGCCGGTTACGGCCTTACCCTGTTGCGCGTTATTGTCGGTATTGCGTTTATCGCTCACGGCAGTCAGAAACTGTTCGGGGCCTTCGGCGGTTATGGCCTGGAAGGCACTGCGCAGTACATGGAAAGCCTGGGCCTGACACCGGGTTACCTGATGGCGCTGATGTCTGGCAGCGCCGAGTTCTTTGGCGGTCTGGGCCTGCTGTTGGGGCTGCTGGCTCGTCCGGCTGCGGTAGTGGTGATCCTGCTGTTGCTGGTAGCGATCTTTACCGTGCATATCCATAACGGCTTCTTCATGGCCAATAACGGTTATGAGTATGCGCTGGCGTTGCTCGGCGGCGCTCTGGCAGTGCTTATCGAAGGTGCAGGCAAGTTGTCGCTGGACCGCGTCATCTCCCGATAACCGGCTATGCTTGTCCTGCAAGGCCCGCTTCCGGCGGGCCTTGTGCGTTTGCGGGCTCGCGCCACGGATGACAATTGACAATGAATGGGGCGTTTCTCTAGGATGCGTGCTCAAGCGCCGATTTAACAACTACTTGCGGGGCGCCTGGCAAGGCTCAAGTCTTGTCGAAATACCGCTAAAACGTTGGTTCGGTGTTGCCTCTCACCGCTGCCCAGCGGATCTTGCGAGGCAGAGATATAACCATGAACAACCTGCGCCCCCTCATTCGTCTTTCCCCGATCAGCACGGTCTTGTCACGCAAGAACCCGAAAATCCTTTTGAGCGGCTCTCACCAGCCTACGCTGTTGCGCTACCTCGATGGCTGGCCTCGACGGGGCGGTGGTAACTGTGCGTTTCTAATTCAGTTTGTCGATACGAACTCGTCATTGAGCCACTTTGGCAACGACGAGTTTGACCTGGCGGTGGTGCAATCGCCTCAGGCTGACGACGTCGAGCAGCTCATTCGTGATCTGACGCGTATTGCCCGCCAGGGCCTGATTACGCTGGGTTGAAACGGCGGACGTATTCAATTGGCATAGAAGGCATATTGCTGGCCCCCAGCCTGTGAACTGACAGGCAAAATCGCCGCCTTATCAAAGGATTAGGTGGTTTTCGCATGCGTTTGGTCTATTGTGCTCTGGCGTGCCTGACGCTTTCCGGGCTGGCTTTTTCCGTTCAGGCCAGAAACGCGACGGAGAACGAGCGTTATCTTTGTCGCTGGGGCTCGACCATTGCCGGTGGTGCCCAGGCTTCCAAGCTGTCAGGCGTTACCCGTTACGGGGCGCGGCAAAAGCTGCAGGCGCGCAAGTTCGCCAAACAGTGGATGCGCCCCATGGCATTGCGTATCACCGAGCAGACCTACGACAGCGAGTCGCGTTTGAAGCCTGACGCGGTCAGCAAGGTGTATTACGAAGGCTGCATCCAGCATGAGGTGGCGCGTCGCTGATTTTTTATGCCTGTCGAACTGATTTTTGCAGGGCTGGAGAAACGTCTTGAGTACAAAGATCATCACTATGGGCGGGCATGAAGCCCTGAAGAAAGAACTCGATTACCTGTGGCGAGAGCACCGGCCCGACATTACTCAAAAGGTCGCCTGGGCAGCGTCGTTGGGTGATCGCAGCGAGAACGCGGATTACCAGTACAACAAGAAACTGCTGCGCGAGATCGACCGGCGCGTGCGCTACCTGCGCAAGCGCCTCGAAGACATGCGCGTCGTCCAGTATTCGCCGGAGCAGGAAGGGCGAGTGTTCTTCGGTGCCTGGGTCGAGATCGAGAACGAAGCAGGCGACCTCAAGAAATTTCGCATCGTCGGCTACGACGAGATCTACGGGCGCAACGATTACATTTCCATCGACTCGCCCATGGCACGCGCCTTGTTAAAGAAGGAAGAGGGCGATGAGGTGCTGGTCAACACGCCGGAAGGCGAGAAGCTGTGGTTTGTGAATTCGATTGTTTATGAGCAGTAAGGCCGGACGCACAGCGTCGTAGTCCGGCCAGTCGCGCTCAACCTTCGCGCAGTACGGTCAACGGGCTGACGTTCAGTGCGCGGCGCGTGCCGAATACGCCAGCGCCACCCACCAGCAGAGCACCGATCACTGGCAGCAGCAGTAGCCACGGATGCGGCTGCCATTCCAGTGAGAAGGCGTAGCGGTACAGCACGAAGCTCACCAGCTCACAGCCCAGCGCCGCCAGTACGCCGCTGGCAGCCCCCAGCAAACCGAATTCGATGCGCCGTGACTTGATCAGCAGTGCTCGCTCTGCGCCGAGTGCACGCAGCAGCGCGCCCTGACGGATGCGTTCGTCCAGGGTCGCCTGCAACCCGGAGAACAGCACGGCAATACCGGCCGCCAGCACAAACAGCAGCACGAATTGCACGGCCAGCGTGACCTGATCAAGAATACTGCGCACCTGCGCCAGCAAGGCTTCCACCCCCAGAATGCTGATCGACGGGTAGGCCCGCGACAGTTCGACAATCTGTTTATCCTGGCCAGGCGGCAAGTAGAAGCTGGTCAGGTAAGTGGTGGGCAAATCAGCCAGGGTGCCAGGCTGGAAGATCATGAAGAAGTTGGGCTGGAATGTATCCCAGTTCACGTCCCTCAGGCTGGTGACCACAGCTTCGCGCGTCAGGCCACCGACAATGAAGCTCAGGCGGTCGCCCAGCTTGATCTTCAGGCTCTCGGCCAGCTTGGTCTCGATCGATACCCCGGGCGTCGCGTCGCTCTGGCCTGAGGCAGGCAGCGCCTTCCACCAGTTACCGGCAGTCAGGGTATTGCCTTCGGGCAAATCGGCGGCCCAGGTCAGACTCAGGTCGCGGCGAGTGGCGTTTTCACCACGCGAGTCCTTGGTCACGAAGTTGCCCACCGGTTCACCGTTGATGCTGGTCAGACGTCCCGGCACTACCGGGTAGAGCGGAGCCGAGTGGGTGGACAGCTTGCTCAGGGTCTGGGCGAAGTTTTCTTTCTCTGATGGCAACACATTGAGCACGAAATAGTTTGGTGCGTCCTTGGGCAGCTGGTTTTGCCAGGTGTCGAGCAGTTCACCGCGCAGCAGCGCGATCAAACCCATCGACAGCAGGATCAGGCCGAAGGCCAGAGATTGACCGGCAGCGGCCAGCGGGTAACGCAGCAGTTGCCCCAGGCCCAGCCGCCAGGGCAGCGACGCACCGGCCAGCAGGCGGCGCAGGCTGTTAAGCGCCAGCAGCAACAGGCTGCCCAGTATCAGCGCGGCAACGACGCCACCGCCCAGCAGGGCAAAGGTCAGCACCAGGTCGAGGCTCAGACGCCACATGATCAGGCCCAGCGCGAACAGCGCCGCGCCATATACCAGCCATGAGCTGGCGGGAATCGGCAGCATGTCACGGCGCAGCACGCGCAGCGGCGGCACGCGACCCAATGCTGCCAGTGGCGGCAGGGCGAAACCGGCCAGCGCTACCAGTCCGGTGCCCATGCCTGCCAGCGCAGGCAAAAGGCCGCCCGGAGGTACGGTGGCCGGCAATAGATTTTGCAGCAGTGCAAATAATCCCAATTGCGCCAGCCAGCCCAGCAGCGCGCCGCTCAGGCTGGCCAGCAGGCCGATGATCGCCAGTTGCAGGCTGAACAGGGTCATGGTCTCGCCGCGTGACAGGCCCAGACAGCGCAGCAGGGCGCTGGCATCGAAGCGCCGTGCGGCAAACCTGGATGCCGAAAGCGCCACGGCAACCCCCGCCAGCAGAACGGCCACCAGGCTCGCCATATTCAGATAACGTTCAGCCTTGCCCAGCGCGCCACCAATCTGCTGACTGCCATCGCGGGCGTCCTTGATTTCCTGATGCGGTTCCAGAGTCGGCTCGATGGCTTTACGGTAGGCGGCCAGCGCTTCGGGCGGGCCGCTCCACATTTCCCGGTAGCTGACTCGGCTGCCCGGTTGCACTACGCCGGTAGCGGCGAGATCCTGCAGATTGATCATCACCCTCGGGGTCAGGCTGTAGAAGTTGCCCGCACGGTCTGGCTCGTACGTCAGTACCCGAGTCAGTTTCAGGGTTTTCGAGCCGACGTCGATATCATCACCGACCTTCAGATCAACGGCTGGAAACAGTCGTGCCTCGGCCCAGGCTTCACCGGGTCTGGGGCCGCTGCCAGCCTGCTCGGTCTGATACAGGTCCGCAGCGCTTTTAAGCTCGCCGCGCAGTGGGTAAGCGTCATCCACCGCCTTGATGCTGGACAATTGGATACCGGCATCGGTGGCGATCACGCTGGAAAAGATCACGATCTGCGCATGCTTGAGTTGCAGGCGCTTGCCTTCCTCGACCTGCTCGGCGCGCGCCGGGCTGGAACCCTCCAGAATCAGATCAGCGCCAAGAAACTCGGTTGCCCGCAACAGCATTGCGCCGTTCAGGCGCGCGCCGAAATAACCGATGGCGGTGCTGGCAGCCACGGCTACCAGAAGGGCAAAGAACAACACCCGCAACTCTCCGGCGCGTGCATCGCGCAACAGTTGGCGGGCGGCGAGGCTTAGCAGACGGGCAAAAGGCAAACGTGCCATCAAGGCTCCAGCGGGGCGACCAGTCGGCCCCCTTCAAGACGGATCAGGCGGCGGCAGCGATGCGCCAGACGCTCATCGTGAGTCACCAGCACCAGCGTGGTGTTGCGCTCCTTGTTCAGTTCGAACAGCAGGTCGCTGATACGCTCGCCAGTGTGGCTGTCCAGGTTGCCGGTGGGTTCGTCGGCAAACAGCACGTCCGGGTCGGCGGCAAACGCGCGGGCGATGGCCACCCGTTGCTGTTCGCCTCCGGACAACTGACGCGGTGTGTGGGTCAGGCGCTGGCCAAGGCCTACGCGCTCCAGCAGGTGGCGAGCCTTTTCGCGGGCGTCCTTGCGGCCTTCAAGCTCCATCGGCAGCATGACGTTTTCCAGCGCATTGAGGCTGTCGAGCAACTGGAATGACTGAAATACAAAACCGACGTGCTCGGCGCGTACCCTGGCGCGCTGGTCTTCATCCAGTTCACTCAGGTTGCGGCCCGAGAGGATAACCGAACCGGAGCTGGGCAGGTCCAGCCCGGCAAGCAAGCCGAGCAGGGTGGATTTGCCCGAACCGGAGGCACCGACGATGGCCAGTGTGTCGCCCTTGTTTAGTTCCAGGGAGAGTTCGTGCAGGATGGTCAGGTCACCTTCGGTGCTGGGGACTACTTTGCTGAGGCTTTGGGCACTGAGAATACTTTCACTCATGGAGAATCCGATGCGTGCGTTGTTTTTAAGTGCTGGCCTGGGGTTACTGCTGCTGTCACAGGGCGCGTTGGCGGGCACGGTATTGATCGTCGGGGATAGTATCAGTGCGGCTTTCGGACTGGATACCCGCGTGGGGTGGGTCAGCCTGCTGGAGCAGCGTCTGAGCAAGGAGGGATTCGACGACAAGGTGGTCAATGCGTCGATCAGTGGCGACACCAGTGCAGGAGGCCAGGCGCGTCTGCCTGCGCTGCTTGCAGAGCATAAGCCGGAACTGGTTATTCTCGAATTGGGTGGCAATGACGGACTGCGTGGCCAGCAGCCCGCTCAATTGCAACAAAACCTTTCATCAATGATCGACAGCTCTCGGGCAGCCGGTGCGAAAGTGTTGCTGCTCGGTATGCAGATACCGCCCAACTACGGGCCGCGTTACACCAATGCGTTCAAAGAGGTTTACAGCAACCTGGCCGAGCAGAAGAAAGTCCCGTTTGTGCCCTTCTTTCTGGAAGGCGTGGGCGGAGTGCCCGAGCTGATGCAGGCTGATGGTCTGCATCCGGCGGCGGCTGCTCAGGGCAAGTTGCTGGAAAATGTCTGGCCGAGCCTGAAACCGCTGCTTTGAGGCTTTCCCGGACGGGGGCTTTCGGCTAATGTGGCGCCCCCGATCTGGAGCCCCCCATGCCGCGTCCCGCCTGGTCCCTGTATGCCTATCAAATGCTTGAGCCCCATGAGCAGCTGGATCTGTTCGCCTGTCAGGAAGTGCGCGTCCATCTGATTGCTCGCCAATTGGAGCTGGGCGGCTCGATCGACCGGACGTTGTGCGGCACGTTGTTGCCTGCCCAGCCGCAGATGCGCGCCGTCGAACTGCAAGCCATGCGCGATGAGCGTCTGTGCCCGCTGTGCAAGGCCATCATGGATGCGCAGCGCAGGGGCATGAATCCGATCTGGCCTGAACTCTAGCTGTCGCCGAAACGCGCCGGTCAGGCGCAGATATCCCCGATCCGGCAAGTGCCGGTGTACACTTCAGTTGTTGTTTCCATCTCTATAGTCGTTACCCGAAGGATCTTCCCGGATGTTGTCGCGCATTCCAGCCGTTACCCGCTGTCTGTCGCTTGCTGCTCTGTGCGCGGCGAGCTCTGTCCATGCTCTGGAGTTTCCGTTGCCGCCGCCCGGTGAGGACATCGTGGGCCAGGTGCAGGTCATCAAGGCCAAATACGAGGACACCTTTGCCGATCTGGGCACAAAATACGATCTGGGTTATCTGGAAATGATCGCGGCCAACCCTGGTGTTGACCCCTGGTTGCCGGGTGCAGGCAAGGACATCGTGCTGCCGACCCGCTTCATTCTGCCGCCGGGCCCGCGCGAAGGGATTGTCATCAACCTTGCCGAGTACCGCATGTACTACTACCCCAAAGGGCAGAATGTCGTGCACACCTATCCGCTGGGTGTCGGTCGTGAAGGCTGGGGTTCGCCCATCGGGGTGACCAAGGTAACGGCCAAGACGCCAAACCCGACCTGGACGCCACCTGCCTCGATCAAGGCCGAACATGCCGCTGACGGTGATCCGCTGCCTGACGTAGTGCCTGCCGGTCCGGATAACCCGCTGGGGCCGTTCAAATTCGGTCTTGGGCTTTCCGGCTACCTGATCCACGGTTCGAACAAGAAGTTCGGTATTGGCATGCGCACCAGTCATGGCTGTTTCCGCATGTACAACAACAACGTGCTGGAACTGGCCGACATGGCTCCGGTCGGTACGACCGTGCGAATCATCAGCGAGCCCTACAAATTCGGCATCAGCGGCGGCAAGGTTTACCTTGAAGCACACACACCGGTCGATGACCTGGGCAACCCGTCGGTGGTCGACAAGCACACCGCGGTCATCAATGCGCTGCTCAAACGTGACGACCTGGCCAACAACCTGCGCATGAACTGGGACGTAGTACGCGATGTAGTTGCGGCCGAAGACGGCATGCCGGTGGAAATCGCAGAACCGGGCAAAGCGCCTGCGAGTGCTGAAGAGCCTGTGATTTTTCAGTAAGGCCAACCTGTTCGCGCGCCAATACTCTGCGTCACGCGGCGCCCGCAGGAGGACGCCATACGTGCTTTTCGATCACAGTGTCACTGACGACGCAGAGTGCGACGTTAGTGACGGCTGAGTCCTGACGCTGATCCGGGGGATGCGAGGCAGG
>NZ_LKEK01000056.1:0-75274 GCF_001466905.1 Pseudomonas sp. ICMP 3272 | reverse complement strand
AACGGCATGCGACGCGGAGCGCCGCACGATAGTTGCGATCATCGTTCCCGCTACAGGCCTCAGCTCCGTATCAGTGCGCCCGCAAGCTTTGCTATTCTTCGCGCCCTGTGAGCGCCAGGCGCTTTTTTCAGCCATGTTTCGGGGGCTTCATGACGGCCATCGTTCAATCCACTCCCCAGTCCTTCAGCAGAGCCGACTACAAGACCCTGGGTCTTGCGGCGCTGGGTGGCGCGCTGGAAATCTACGATTTCATCATTTTCGTATTCTTTGCACTGACCCTCAGCCAGCTGTTTTTTCCGCCCGACATGCCCGAGTGGCTGCGTCTGCTGCAAAGCTTCGGGATCTTCGTGACCGGCTATCTCGCACGCCCGCTGGGCGGCATTCTGATGGCGCATTTTGCCGACCGGCTGGGACGCAAGCGGGTGTTCAGCCTGAGCATTCTGATGATGGCCCTGCCTTGTCTGCTGATCGGCATCATGCCCACCTACGCACAGATCGGTTACTGGGCGCCGTTGGTGCTGCTGGCGTTACGCATTCTGCAAGGCGCAGCGGTCGGCGGCGAGGTACCCAGTGCCTGGGTCTTCGTGGCAGAGCATGCACCCCAGGGGCATCGCGGCTACGCACTCGGGGTTTTGCAAGCCGGTCTGACGTTTGGATACCTGCTCGGTGCGCTGACCGCAACATGGCTGGCAAGGGTCTTCAGCCCGGGTGAGATCCTTGACTGGGCGTGGCGCATTCCGTTTCTGCTTGGCGGCGTTTTCGGTGTAGTGGGTGTCTGGCTGCGTCGCTGGCTGAACGAAACGCCAGTGTTCATCGCCATGCACGCCCAGCGTGAAAACCTGCCTGCACTGCCGCTTGGCCAGGTCCTGCGCGATCATCGCCAATCCTTGCTGCCTGCCGCCCTGTTGACGTTTGTGCTGACGTCCGCGGTGGTCGTGCTGGTGGTGATTACCCCGACGGTCATGCAGCAGCGCTTCGGGATCAGCGCCAGCAATACCTTCGCGCTGAGCGCAGTGGGCATCGTCTTCCTCAATGTCGGCTGCGTGCTGGCAGGCATGCTGGTTGACCGCATCGGTGCGTGGCGCGGGGTCATCATCTACAGCCTGCTGCTGCCGCTGGGTATAGGCGTGCTTTACGCCAGCCTCATCCAGCAATGGATGCCGCTGGGTATCGCCTACGCCATTGCAGGGCTGGCCTGCGGGGTTGTCGGCGTGGTGCCTTCGGTCATGGTCGGACTGTTCCCTGCGAACATTCGTGTGTCAGGCATCTCGTTCACTTACAACATTGCCTACGCTTTTTGGGCGAGTACCACGCCATTGCTGCTCATCGCGCTGATGCCCTGGAATATCTGGGTTTGCGTGCTTTACAGCCTGGTCATGGGGGTTGTGGGTCTGACGACCGCAGCGGTATTCGGCCTGCGCCGGGGTGTAGTGGTAGATGACCTTGCAACCGGCAGAAGCGGATAGCGCCAAGCCTGTTCCTGCTGGCGCGCCTCTTTCTCGCACGCAGCCGCTCATCTCTGTGGGCGGCTTTCGCAAATGAAACATATCAAGAAAGTTCCTCAAGTCAGGCGCTGTCAATTGTAACAAGTGATTGTAATTCTGTTTGCTCAAGTCTATCTTGCGCCCTTCTATATTATTTTTATTTATTGAGCGGGTGTGCTCTTGCCTGCCACGATTCCAGCGTGGCTCGGCTGGCGGGTTATTTATGATTTCATTAAATTGATAGTCGTAATTTTTCTGTATTTTCTGTAGGAGATTTCTTCAGTCGTTTATTAATTAACGATTATTCTTACAGGTCTTTGTTTTTGGCAAGGTTTTGGTTTTTATTCGGGTTTAATGAAAAACAATACTAAATAAAATGATTTCTGTGCCGATTTACTTTTTAGGTCATTTCTGTGCCGATTTACTTTTTAGGTCATGGAAGACGTGTGTATGAAACATCCTACAAATTTGCTCTAGGGCAAAATGATGGCAAGGGGAAGTAGCATGGAGGTGACAATGAGAGAGCAAGAGGTTCTTGGCCTGCTGTTGCAGGGCTGTACGAACAAGGAAATCGCCAGGCAGCTCCGTATCAGTGACTATACGGTTCGTGATCACGTGTCTTCGCTACTAAGAAAGAGCCGTGTAAAGACCCGTGTCGAGCTCATGGCGCGTTGTGTTTCTTTATGGCTTCCGGGAAAAAGTAACCGACCCCCTACATCTGTCGGATTGTGCAGCGAGTCAGCACATACATAATGTGTCTTGTCACAGAACACATCTTGTCAGGGCGATCAGCGTTATCGGGACAGTGCCCCAAGGTCAATAATTTCACTATTGCACTACGGTTGATTTCCGGTGGTCGGCTATCTGGTTGCCCGGAACAGATGGTTCTAAAGTCCGTCCTTACGGCAAACCGTAAAAAATAAAAAGGAGCAATCATGACTGTTTGTTTTGTTCGGGGCCGGTCTGAGTCCGATCAGTCATTGCGGCTGGATCCGCATCGGCCCGGTTTGAATCTCACAACAGACTTCCATCGCCTGGCAACCCGGCAGTCGGCACTTTCGGTAACGCAACTTGCCGAGCAACAGAAAAAACTGTCCGGCCCCGTTGGCCTGTTTGCCAAGCTCTGCCGACAGGTTCGTTCGCATGGACGCCAGGCCCCGTTGATCGAAGAGGTCGAGCGGCTTGAGGGGCGCAAGCGCAAGTGGCTGGCCGAGCAGGCTGTACAGTTCATCCTGGGCTTGCACGGCCGCCGGCCAGCGGTCGACAACCCGTTCAAAGGCCTGTTGCGCGAAGACCTGTGTTGCATCGTGTTCGATGACGAATCGCTGCACACGCTGGTCGAGCGTTACACTGCCGGTGAAGCACTGCGGCACCAGGACAGTGAGTACTTCGTCAAACTCATTGCCACCACACGGAACACAGTCGAGCGACGAATCGTCTTCCACGGCTTGCTCGAACACTTCGACCGATTACTGCCGATCGAAAAGAGCATCTACCCGCTCAATTATCGCGCCACCCAGCTTGCCCATCTGGAGCAGGAAGAAACCCTCTACGGCAAGTTGATCATGGAGCAGCCCATTAGCGCACTGCTTGAAGTGCATACCCCTGCATGGCTGTTGGAAAATCTTTCCTTTTTTGAGTTTTCGATTGATTGAGAACCCGCCCTGGATGTCCACGGGCTAAGGCTTTTTCTGAAAAGTATTTGATATGGATATATAAAGCTGTTCGGGGTTTACGATTTTTTCAGTAATGGTTTTAAATTTTTTCGAGCTTTTTGAAGGCGTAGCATTAAATACCGCATGTTTTTATCAGTGGCTTATACAATAAAAGAGTAGTAAGAAGAATCGCAAATGCCGCGTGTTTTTAATGATAAATCATTGGGAAAAGTGTTATGAAAAAAATAGTACCTCTGTTGCTGTTGCTGTTGTTTTTGTCTTCGGCCAGTCAGGCTGCAGATTACTCGGTGACAACTACAAGAACACCTACGACTATAAACGGACCTGGGCATAATGCATTCTCCAGGCACCAGTTGAGATTGTCCGATTACCCTCGCGGGGCGGCCAATAACTCCCGATTGCGGAAAATCTCATGGACGGCGACATCATTTCCGGACAGTAAAGGTGAGCGCGCCAATCTTTGCTTTCGAACCACGGGTGTGCA
This sequence comes from Pseudomonas sp. ICMP 3272, assembly GCF_001466905.1. Classification (NCBI taxonomy): domain Bacteria; kingdom Pseudomonadati; phylum Pseudomonadota; class Gammaproteobacteria; order Pseudomonadales; family Pseudomonadaceae; genus Pseudomonas; species Pseudomonas sp. ICMP 3272. Next base: position 71,630 of record NZ_LKEK01000056.1, on the reverse strand, counting down.
CGATATCGATTGTGTAACTATTATTCCTGGCGCTCCAGGTAGTACTGAGCTCTTCAATAATCTCGGTTTTAGCTACGCGTCGGATGTGATCATTCGGCACAACGCTGAAAGTGGACCTTGGCAAAGTAAGCCGTTGGGGGCGGAAACAGTCACCTTTCATTTAACGTATTGATTGTCGACCCCTGACGATAAACGTCAGGGGTTCTATAGGCCAGGAGTCCACTTTATGCGGGTAATCAGCTCTGGAATAGAAGCGCTGGTAACAGCAAGGCAACTCGATGAAAAAATAGCCTCTAAAAAAATACCCGTTCTTGCTAACTCATCCAGTCATACAAACTTTCTGGACCCCTCCGTGACAATCAGTGGCGGGGCGATTCTCAAGCAGAGAATTTTCGGACTGACAGACCCTAAATTTCCAGCACCCATGCTGGGTAAGGCAGAGTGCGGCACGTCCATGCCTGAAACCTCTTTTTTAACACGGGATGACCGGAGGCTTCTTGGCGAGGTTTATGAGTGGGCCAGAGATCAGGGGGCTGATCTTTTCTACGTCGATGACTTGGCGTTTGGGCTGGCATCCTACAGGGAGAAAGACGATGGAAGGATCTGGTCTCGTCATAACCAAGGCAAGACCTATGACATGGAAGGGCACAAGGTCTTTTACAGTTTTACAGATACAAATGCGGCGACGGCCAAGCGTATTAGTGAGGGAAGCGCTTTAACAACGACACGGCTGGATCAGGGTTTTATTCGTTTTATCACGGACAAAGACTACGGTGCCCTTGGTCACAACCACTTTGAGTTCATGGAAAAAGTCATCAATCGTTTTTCGACGTCGGGGGAAAGGGACCAGCAACTTGGACCTGACTATGCTACCTATAAAAGCCAGAAAAACGACTACATTAGAACTCTGTCAAAGGAAAAGTACGCCCCTGGCGAGGGTGACATTCGGGAAACAGGCATCCCCGCTCAAAAAACCGCAAAACCCAAGGAAATCACCCTGGAAAGCCTGCGAGAAGACATGCGCAACTCGTTCATGAAGGCAATGGGCATCAAGAACTTCTCATCCCTGTTTGACGTCCTGTTCAAGAACCGGCGTTGACCGGTCAGGCATCGGCACTCAGTGGCTGGAGCTCTGACGGCATATCCTGAGCGCTGGCCACGCAGTTGCGACCGGTGCTTTTGGCGAGGTACAGCGCCTTGTCTGCTTCGTGCAACCAGGATGAGGCATCCGGCAGTTCAGGAGAATAGGCGGCTATGCCGATACTCAGGCTGACCTTGAGATCGCGCTGCAAAGAGTAGCTCATTTCATCTATCGCCAGACGCGTGCGCTCCAGGATTTCCCTCGCTTGAAACAAGCGGGTGTCCGGCAGAATGACGCAGAACTCATCTCCGCCACAACGTCCGATCAAATCCGAGTCCCGCAGGTTTTCCATCAGTGCTTCGCTGATGTTCTGCAGCACGGTGTCGCCCATGAGGTGGCCGTAGGTATCGTTGATGACCTTGAAATGGTCAATGTCGATCAGTGCGATGACGCACTGCTGATGCTGGTTCTGGCTTTTTGCGTACTCCAGATCAAGCAGGTCTTTCCATGCGCCATGATTGAGCAGTCCGGTGAGGCTGTCGGTACGGCTTATTTTGCGCAGGATGTTGCGATGCTCCCAGAGCTTCAGGGTGACCTGATGGCTCATCCAGCCGATGAAAATAGGGTAAATCACCAGGACGGGAAGGCAGGCGTAGATCTGTGCAATGTTGCCATGCAGATTGACTACGGGGTTAAGCACGGCAAGCGAGATCAGCACCCCCAGCGCCTGTGCGCACAAGCCTTGCAGCATCAGGCGTGGCCCGGCAGCAGCCATGTTATGCATGGCCATCATTGCGATGACCGTAACGCTGGGCACGGCACTGAAGCCCATCGCGCCAATCCAGAACCCGCCCATCAGCGAGTCGAAGAGTAGATTGCGCCATTCAGCCTGATAGGGTTCGCGCGATTTTTTCGCAATCTGGTAAGCAACATGCGGCCAGATCAGGGCATTGAGCAGCGCCAGTGTCCAAAGCCAGTGTGCAGCATTCACGTAATACAAAGACACAGCGACAGTAATAAAGCCAACGCTGACACCGAGTGATCTCGGCGCGTAGATCCGCTTGGCGAATGCCAGTCCCTTGCGGTGATATGAGCTCATAGTTCCTTACCGGACATAACGTCTTGAATCGGTCAGAAACCATGACTCCTTGACCGAAAGGCTGGAGTTTGAGCGTTCGCCAGTGTCATGGGAAGAGCATTTTGCAGTGCAGTGTCAATTAGCTGCACATCGGGAAGGCTTGCCTGTTTCGGAGTCAATTAACTGACAAAAACAGCCAGGAAACAGGTTCAAAAATATGACGAAACATACCAGCAGCGACACTCTGGAATAACCGGGCAGTGCAGTTGCGTCTTTGCAAAAGTACTGCCCGGTGATATCCGGCTAATCGAGCCGGGCCAGTTTATGCGCCGGCCTTGTTTTTCTGAATCCCGGTCATCCAGGCAACTGCAATGGCCAGTAACGCAACGACGGCTGCGACATACCCCACCGCATTCAGGCCCAGATGCTCAATGGTCAGGCCGCCAATGATCGATCCCAGACCTATACCTGCATTGGCCGCCGAGACATTCAAGGTTCCTGCCAATGCCTGGGCCTGCGGTGCCGCTTTCATCACCCTGATCTGACAGATAGGGAACAACGCTGTGTGAGCAATGCCCCAAATCACCAGCACCACGGCCAGCAGCGGCATGGAGCCTGCGGCGGGTACGCTTGCGGTCATGCCCAGTGCGAGCAGCAGCGCAAAGGCCATGGTCGAGCCGAGCGGGCTGCGGTCCACATAACGTCCCCCCAGTGCATTACCGATCAGGCCGACCGCGCCGAAGCCCATCAACCACCAGCCCACTTGAGCCGACTCGATACCTGCGATGCGTTCTAGTGTATCTGCCAGGTAGGTGTAAGCCCCGAACATGGCAGTGAACAGCAAGATGGACAGCAGCAAGTTGGCGAGGAACAGCGGATCACGCAGGATTTTTGCCTGCTCGGCGAGGCCGACCTTTGCGGTAGGTTCAATGCGTGGCATCGACAACGCCAGTAACACTGCCATTAATGCAGACAGCAGCGTCAGCGCCCAGAACGCGCCGCGCCAGCCCACTGCATCGGCAAATACGGTGCCCAGCGGGATACCGAACAGCATGGCGGCGGAGATACCGAGGTAGACCTGCGCCACTGCCTTGCCGGCGCGCTTCGGTCCGGCCAGCAGGCTTGCGGTTTCACTGGCGGTACCCCAGAACACCGGCAGCGCCAGTGCCGGAATGAATCGCGCCAGTGCCAGCACCCAGATGTTGCTCGACACCGCAGCCAGAGCGTTGGAGGCCGCGAAGATCAGCAGGATGACGATGAACGTACGCTTGCGGTCCAGGTGCGAAAGCATGGCTGTCAGCGGCGGGCCAAACAGCATCACGGTGAAGGCGAATAGCGTAACCAGCAAACCGGCTGTAGAAATAGAAATTCCCAGATCGCGGGCCAGTGAAGGCAGCAGTCCTATGATGAGAAATTCGGTGGTAACGATTACGAAGCCAGCCAGCGCCAGAATCGCGATGGACAAGCCTGCACCGGTCGAGCTTTCGCTCTTGGTGCCGGAGGCGGCAGTTTCCAGAGACGGCATGATACGAACCCATGAAAAAATAAGTTCGCCAGCTTATTGAAGAAAAGGATTCCTATCTTTGGCAAATATTCATTACATTGCGGAATTGAATTCACTAATGGGTAATCCACGTGCTGTCCACCGACCGCCTCAAGGGCATCGAAACGTTTGTCGCCGTTGCCAATGCAGGGAGCTTTACGGCAGCCGCTGACCGCTTGAGTCTGACCAATTCCGCAGTCAGCAAAAGCGTTGCACGCCTGGAGAGCCGCCTGGGCATGCGTCTGTTCGGGCGCACTACCCGAAGTCTGGCGCTGACCGAGGAGGGGGCGGCCTATCACGCTGTGTGCACGCGCATGCTTGCCGATCTGGAGGCTGCCGAAACCGCATTGGCGGCGCAGCGCACAGAACCTGCCGGACAATTGCGTATCGATCTGCCTGCGACCTTTGGTCGTTTGCACGTGCTGCCGCTGATCCTCGCCTTCACCGGGCAGCATCACAAGCTGCGCCCGCGGATAACCTTCACTGATCGTTTCGTCGACATTCTTGAGGAAGGTATCGACCTGGCCGTGCGCATCGGCGGTCCACCTGTCTGGCCAGCGGGCGTGGCGCACCGTTACCTGGGCACCGAACGGGTGATCTTCTGCGCGGCACCGGCTTATCTGGAGCGCCACGGCGTACCGACGACGTTCGAGGACCTCGCCAGTCACGCGTGCATTATGTTTGGTCGTGGCGATGGCAGCACCAGCCCCTGGTTGTTTGTTGACGACCAAGGGCAGCGGGAGGCGCGCGCTGTCGAAGCGCGGCTGGTTATCGGCAACGGCGAAGCCCAGGTGGCTGCGGTGACTTCGGCGTGGGGCATTGCTCAGTTGGCAACCTGGCTGATCAGGGAGCAGTTGCAGCGTGGCGAGCTGGTGGAGATTCTTCCACAGCTGGCCACTGACGGTTTGGCGCTGCATCTGGCCTGGCCGCGCAACCGCGAGTCATTGCCCAAGGTGCAGGCGCTGGTCGAGCGATTGTCAGAGGCGTTGCGGGTGGATTAAGCCACGCTGGTCAGAGCCACCCGATGCTCGAATCATTCGCCTATGACGGCTTTCACCAGCGCTGCGTGTTCCTTCGGGTTCTTCGCGTTGGAGACCACGTTCAGCACGGCTGCGCGTGTACCCGAAGCGGCAATGATCGAGGTGCTCAGAACCTGGGCGTCGCTCATGGTCGCCGAGGTATCCAGCTGCCGGACACCCAGACCGTTCTTCTTGACGATCTTCTTGTCGCCCAGCTTTTTGAAGTCCTTGTAGCCGGTACTTTGCTGGGCAAGTATCCCGGTGACCAGGCCATCAAGCACTACACCGTCGTTGTCGCTGGCCTGGACGCCCATTGGCATAGGCGTCTCGGTAACGATCAGCACGCGCTTTTCAGCGGCGTTGGTGTAAAGCGCACCCGTTACCCCCTGAGCCTTGGCCTTCGCGTCAATCTCGGGCATCTCGCCCTGCACGTAGCCCGCAGGAATGGTAAACGCCAGTTTGCCACCCAGCAACGAAGCCTTTTGTACCGCAGCGGCGGCAGGCGCAGCCGCTTGGGGCTTGGTCGCCGCCTGAACGCTGACCATGCTCTGGCAGGCTGCCAGCGCGACACACACAACGATTGCCTTGAAACCGAAAGACCGCATGGAAATTCCTTTTTTGTCTGTTAAATGGATCGAGTAAATGGATCGAGGCCTGTGTGCCCGAGGAATGTGAGTGGCCCGGCAGGTAAAAGTGCCCATAAAAAAACGACCAGCAAGATCACTCTGGCTGGCCGTCCTTTTGCTGCGTTTCGCTTATTCGGCGATCTGCAGTTTGCGCGACTCGGTATAGACGTAACGCACCTTCTCGTACTCGAATGGCGAGTTCAGCTGGCCATAGCGGAAGCTTGTGACATACCGGCGGTCAATCGCACGCAGCACGGTGATTTCCGGATGGTCGTCGCTGACTTCGGCAACGTTCAGGAAGTTGATCTGGTTTTCAGCCGTGTAGTCGAACAGCATGCCGCCAGTGTCACGCAGGTTCGATGGGCCGAACAATGGCAACACCAGATAAGGGCCGGCGGGAACACCATAGAAGCCCAGCGTCTGACCGAAGTCTTCGCTCTGGCGCGGTAGCCCCATCATGGTCGCCGGGTCCCACAGACCGGCGATGCCGATGGTGGTGTTGAGCAGCAGACGGCCAGTGGTGTCCAGCGAACGCTCGCCCTTGAACTGCAGCAGGCTGTTCAGCAGGTTGGAGATGTCGCCCAGGTTACTGAAAAAGTTGCTCACGCCGCTGCGCACGAAGCCGGGTGTGATGTAGCGATAGCCGTCCACGACCGGCAGGAACACCCATTCATCAAAGCGGTAGTTGAAGTGGTACACCCGACGGTTCCAGGATTCCAGCGGGTCGTAGACTTCCAGCGCGTTGATGGAGGCGCGCTCGAACTCACGCTGATCCAGCCCCGGGTTGAATTGCAACGACTTCAGCGGCTGGGTGAAACCGTCAGCATCGGTCTGACGGGCCACAGTGGCCGGGTGCTGAGCCTTGTTGCTGGTATCCGCGTCAGCGGCCTGGACTGTGCCGGCACAGAGCAGAGCGGCAAGAAGTAAAAGACGTTTAGCCACGGAAAAACTCCAGCATGGCGTCGGTGTTGACGCGGTAATTAAGGTTGCCGCAATGCCCGCCGTACGGATAAACGGTCAGACGATCCCCGAAGGTCTTGCGCAGGAAGCCCAGATCACCCGAGCCCAGAATCACATCGTCAGCGTTGTGCATGACGGCAATCTTGGTGTTGCTGTGCAGGTAATCCTTGAGGGCGTAAAGGCTGACCTGATCGACCAGCTGCAGCAGGCTACCGCCGTCAGTGCGGGCGCGCCACATCGGAATGACCTGTTCGGTCAGGTAGCAATCGAAGTCGCATTGCAGGGCACGCTTGAGGAACGGCGTCAGGCTGGTGCCTTCAGAAATAGGGAATTTCGGTGGCGTGATCAGACCGCGGCGGTTGATCAGGTCCGAGGTGAACGCGATATCGGCAGACGAGAAGCGGAACGAGGTACCGATCAGCATCGCCATCTGCTCGTTGGTCAAATGCTGCTTGGACTGCTGGAAGTCGAACAACAGTGCATCGTTAAGGTCGATGTAACCCTTTTGCCGGAAGTAACGGGTCAGCTTGGCCAGCACCAGTTCATAGAACGTGGTGGTGTTGTTGATGCCCTTGACGTTGGTTTGCACCAGTTTGTCGAGGTTGCTGATCGAGGTGTAAAGGTTGACCGGCGGGTTGAGCAGCAGCACTTTCTTGAAGTTGAAGCTGCGGCGGGTTTCATCCAGCTTGCTGACGAAGGCGGCATTCAGTGCGCCGAGGCTGTAACCGGTCAGGTAATAGTCGGTCACCGGCAATTGCGCCTGCTGGGCACGAATGGCCTGCATGACGCGATAAATGTCTTCTGCGTCGTCGGTGGACACGCCAGGAGTGGCAAAGCGCGATGCCGAACTCATGAAGTCGTAGCTGGTGGGCGAAGACAGCTGTACGACGTGGTAGCCCGCGCCGTAATAGAGCTTTTTCAGGAATTCATTGATGGTGCTGTTATACGGCGCGCCTGTGCCGGCGATCAGGAAGATCAGCGGGGCAGCGTGGTCCTGCTTCGCCAGGCGATAGTGCAGTTTTTTTACCGCCCAGAAGTTGTCCGGCAGGGTGAACTCGCGCTCGGGATGCAGGTTCAGGGTGTAGACGTCCTGATCGATGTCTTCATCGTCAGGCAGATCGGGGCGCAGATCGGGCGGTGTGGTCGCAATGGTCGCTTCAAACGGATTAGTCAGCGGGTAGCCATAGGTGGCAGAGTCGACGGTGGTTGCCAGAGCGGACGCACTTAAACACAAGCCACCTATAACGGTAGCGAAGCGCAGAAAACGGAGCATGACTAAATCCCTTGGGAAAGAAGTGCTGATGAGATACGCAGGCTATGACCAAGGTGTAGTGCCAAAGTGCCGCATCCACCGGTTAACCGTGTAAATTATGACGGAACAATACACGTTCTTTGGAATTTGCAATGCAGTTATGCGGTTTATTTTTCGCAGGCGACGTAGATTGGCTCGGTTTGACCATACAGGCGGGGGACTGACTGCCGCTACATGCCGCTACGCTGCAGCTTCCTGGGGACGAAAAACACAAAGGAGAGCCGTAGCTCTCCTCCAATGTGTTTTACCTGCTCTTTTTATTGTTGTAGGGCGGCCTGTTATTGTTGTTGATGGCCAGTCCCTTTACAGCGTTGTTGGGCGACCCCCATTCGGGGTCAAGAGCAAACGTATTTTTTTGAGCGCTGACTCGCTTTAATCACCTGTCTGCACAACATCGTGATCCCACCGGTTCGGGAGCTACCTGAAGGTAGTTTTATTGTTCTCTGTCCGGTCGCGAGGCCCTTCACCGAAAGGTCCCTGTAAAGCTGATCCACTCCAAAAAAATCTGTTAGCTGCGCCTCTGTCCGTTTTGTTCTTGTTATGTCAGAGCCGTTACGTCTTGTTCTTATTGGTTTGCCGCTTCGTTTCTTGTTTTTGTTGTACAAGAGAGATAGCAGAAGCTGTGCCAACTTTCTAAAGTGCTTTTAAATCATAAGCTTACGATTATTGGCATCGCTCATGCGGGCCTGACGCCGTTAAAAATGTTTCCGTGTTACCCGTTCGAAGCGTGGTTCACGAGGCTGCGGTAACACATCCTGTTTCCTTTGCTGAATGAGACAGGGTGGTGCGCCGCAGATCTCCTGCGTCTATACGACGATCGTATCGATGTGTGTGTGGGGCGCGTACGCAAACCGTTCTGAAAGGTACAGGCAGGGTCGGGCAAGACGTTTTTAGGTGGGCGTTGTCGCTGATGGCTCGTTGTTGTCGTTTCCCGTTGCCCCGGTGTCGCAGACAGAGCATGTCTGCTTGCGCAGCAAGTCGATGATCAAGGTGGCGTTGCGGTGCGTGTCACTGCGCGTGGCAGCGATCAAAACGTGCAGGGCGCAGCGTGCCCCAAAGCCGGGCGTGGGTGCGGTCTTGAAAACAACGTTAACCAGTGCCGACAACCGTCGGTGCAGACTTCCGGGGAAGCGACAATGATGATGCGAAAAATACTGGGGGCGGGTGCCGCTCTGGTGCTTGCTGTCAGCTCCACGCTGGCGATTGCTGAAACCAAGACCCTGACCATCGGCTATGTGGAAGGCTGGTCCGACAGCGTCGCCACCACCTTCGTGGCTTCCGAAGTGATCAAGCAGAAGCTTGGCTACGACGTCAAACTGCAATCGGTCGCGGCCGGGATCATGTGGCAGGCCGTGGCCACCGACAAGCTCGACCTGATGTTGTCTGCCTGGCTTCCGGGCACCCACGGCGAGTACTACACCAAGTACAAGGATCAGGTCGTCAACTACGGGCCCAACTTCAAGGACGCCAAGATCGGCCTGATCGTGCCTGAATACGTGAAAGCCAAGACCATCGAAGACCTCAAGACCGATGCTTCCTTCAACAAGAAGATCACCGGGATCGATGCAGGTTCAGGGGTCATGCTCAAGACGGACCAGGCCATCAAGGACTACGGTCTGGACGGCTACAAACTGCAGGCGAGTTCCGGAGCAGGCATGATTGCCGAACTGACTCGTGCGGAGAAAGCGCAGAAAGCCATTGTCGTCACCGGCTGGGTACCGCACTGGATGTTCGCCAAGTGGAAACTGCGTTTCCTGGAAGACCCTAAAGGCGTTTACGGTGCAGCTGAAACCGTCGACAACGTCGCCAGCCTTGGCCTGGAGAAAAAAGCCCCCGAGGTCGTGGCCTTCCTGAAAAAATTCCAGTGGGCATCCAAGGATGAAATCGGAGAGGTGATGCTGGCGATTCAGGACGGTGCCAAACCTGAAGCTGCAGCCAAGGACTGGGTAGCCAAGCACCCGGATCGGGTAGCCGCATGGACCGCTAAATAGTTCTACAGCCCTCTGCAAAAGCCGTTTCAAGGCCGTCTGGTGCCATCGCCAGACGGCCTTTGGCGTTTCTGGATCACGGTATTTTCTGCACAGGCTGACTGATGGCGGACCTGTGCCGTGCAAAGAGGTTCATGTGCGGCTAATGTCGTTCTAATACTAAGGTCGTCTGGAGTGCGCGCAGGACCCGACTAAAGTGCGTTACGTGACATCTCATCTGTGCTGCGAGGACAAAAACAATGAACGACAGCATTTACCTCTCGATTCAAAACAGCCCGCGTTTCAAGGAGCTGGTATCCAAAAGAGAGCGGTTCGCCTGGATTCTCTCGGCGATCATGCTTGGCCTGTATGCGGCCTTTATTCTTTTGATTGCGTACGGACCCCATATTCTGGGGGCCAAGTTGAGTCCGACTTCAACCATTACCTGGGGAATGCCGATAGGCGTAGGGCTTATCCTCTCCGCGTTTGTGCTGACCGCCATCTATGTTCGCCGTGCCAATGGCGAATTCGATGACCTGAACAACGCCATCCTGAAGGAGGCTCAGCAATGATCCGGCGCCTATCAGCAGCACTTGGCCTGGCCACATTCGCGCCGACTCTCTGGGCGGCAGACGCATTGACGGGCGCCGTGCAGAAGCAACCCCTGAACATCGCCGCGATTATCATGTTCGTGGTATTTGTCGCCTTCACGCTGTACATCACTTACTGGGCGTCGAAAAAGAACAAGACCGCATCGGACTACTACTCGGCAGGCGGCAAGATCACCGGCTTCCAGAACGGTCTGGCAATTGCCGGTGATTACATGTCGGCAGCGTCCTTTCTGGGTATTTCCGCACTGGTCTACACCTCCGGTTACGACGGCCTGATCTACTCGATCGGCTTCCTGGTGGGCTGGCCGATCATTCTGTTCCTGATCGCCGAACGCTTGCGCAACCTGGGTAAATACACGTTTGCCGACGTTGCGTCGTATCGCCTCAAGCAAAAAGAGATTCGCACCTTGTCCGCCTGCGGCTCGCTGGTGGTAGTGGCGTTCTACCTGATTGCGCAAATGGTCGGTGCCGGCAAGCTGATCCAGCTGCTGTTCGGTCTGGACTACACGGTTGCGGTGGTACTGGTCGGTATCCTGATGTGCCTTTACGTATTGTTCGGCGGCATGCTGGCCACTACCTGGGTGCAGATCATCAAGGCGGTCATGTTGCTGTCCGGTGCGTCGTTCATGGCCCTGATGGTCATGAAGCACGTTAACTTCGACTTCAACATGCTGTTCTCCGAGGCGATCAAGGTTCACCCTAAAGGTGAAGCGATCATGAGCCCTGGCGGTCTGGTGAAAGACCCGATTTCAGCGTTCTCGCTGGGTCTGGCGCTGATGTTCGGTACTGCTGGCCTGCCGCACATTCTGATGCGCTTCTTCACCGTGAGCGATGCCAAGGAAGCCCGCAAGTCTGTGCTGTACGCGACCGGCTTCATCGGCTACTTCTACATCCTGACCTTCATCATCGGTTTTGGCGCGATCCTGCTGGTCAGCACCAACCCGGCGTTCAAGGATGCAGCGGGTGCCTTGCTGGGCGGTAACAACATGGCAGCGGTTCACCTGGCCGATGCGGTCGGTGGCAGTCTGTTCCTGGGCTTCATCTCTGCAGTCGCCTTCGCCACCATTCTGGCAGTGGTTGCCGGTCTGACCCTGGCAGGTGCTTCGGCGGTCTCCCATGACCTGTATGCCAGTGTGATCAAGGCGGGCAAGGCCAACGAGAAAGACGAGATCCGTATCTCGAAAATCACCACCATTGCGCTGGCAGTCGTGGCGATCCTTCTGGGTATTGCCTTCGAAAGTCAGAACATCGCGTTCATGGTGGGCCTGGCGTTCTCGGTCGCTGCAAGCTGCAACTTCCCGATCCTGCTGCTTTCCATGTACTGGAAAAACCTGACCACCCGTGGCGCCATGATTGGCGGCTGGATGGGCCTGATCAGCGCCGTGGTGCTGATGATCCTGGGGCCAACCATCTGGGTGCAGATCCTGCATCACGAGAAAGCCATTTTCCCTTACGAATACCCGGCGCTGTTTTCTATCGCCATCGCCTTCGTAGGTATCTGGTTCTTCTCCATCACCGACAAGTCGAAAGCGGCAGAGGGCGAGCGCGCCTTGTTCTACCCGCAGTTCGTCCGGTCACAAACAGGCCTGGGTGCCAGCGGTGCGGTTTCGCACTAAGTGCTGAGGCAGTGAACGAAGCAGCCTTCGGGCTGCTTTTTCATGGGCCATAAAAAAGCCCCGCCTGAAGAGGCGGGGCCTTTGCCTGCTGCTTGAAGCAACAGGTTATATCTTGCCGAGCAATACCAGAATCAGCAGGATCACCAGGATAGTACCGATGATGCCCGACGGACCGTAGCCCCAGCTGCGCGAGTGCGGGAATACCGGCAGACCGCCAACCAGCAACAGAATCAGAACGATGATAAGAATAGTGCCGATGCCCATGATGAGTTCCCTCTTTCATTTAAGTTAGTTAACAGATGCAGTAAAAACTTTCATACCTAACGGTATTGAATTTGCCTGCTTGACTCATCCGACTGCGGTCGCTCAAGAAAGGTTTCATCTATTTTTAATAATTTCTTACATATCTAAAAAATCATTAAAATCATGGGCTTGATGTGTTTTTGTCGGACAATAATTCGGTCCAAGTTGACAGGAAATGCCTAAAATAGTCTTAAAAATAATTGAACTAAACGACGTGAAAAATCTCGGCTGATTTGCACAGGTGACCTGATTGAAGTCCAGCAGAGGGTACGCAGATGTTTTATCGAGTGGCGGCAGATGCCGTGGTCGCGTTTCATCTACTGTTCATCGTATTCGTCCTGTTCGGCGGTCTGCTGGTAGTGAGCAGGCCGTGGCTGGCATTACTGCACGTTCCGGCAGTTGCGTGGGGGGCTGCGGTCGAGTTTCTGCACCTCTATTGCCCGCTGACACCGCTGGAAAACTCACTGCGCAGCACAGCCGGTGAGCAGGGATATGACGGCGGCTTCGTCGAGCATTACCTGATTCCGCTGATCTACCCGGCCCGGCTTACGCCGGGCATACAGCTGTGGCTGGGGGGCATAGTGCTGTTGGTCAATGTGTCGGTGTACGGCCTGTTATTGATGCGTTTCGTATCACGCGTGCGGCATTCATAAGCTGCGGGTTTGCTCCAGGCATTCAGCGCCTTGATGGTGGGGTTATAGGGCCCCGGCTGTGATTACACTCAGGCAACTCCTGCACATCACAAGGCACTCGGCTATGCAAAACCGCATCATGATTACTGGCGCCGGCTCAGGTCTGGGTCGTGAAATTGCACTGCGCTGGGCGCGCGAAGGCTGGCGGCTGGCGCTGTCTGACATCAACGATGCCGGTCTGCAGGAGACCCTGACGCTGGTGCACGCGGCGGGTGGTGAAGGGTTCGTTCAGCGTTGCGATGTTCGCGATTACAGTCAGCTCACGGCGTTTGCTCAGGCATGTGAAGAGCGACTGGGCGGCATCGACATCATCGTCAACAACGCTGGCGTGGCGTCGGGTGGCTTCTTTAACGAGCTGTCACTGGAAGACTGGGACTGGCAGATCGCAATCAACCTGATGGGCGTCGTCAAAGGCTGCAAGGCGTTTTTGCCTATGTTGCAGGCCAGCAAAGGCAAAATCATCAACATTGCGTCGATGGCCGCGCTGATGCAGGCCCCGGCCATGAGCAATTACAACGTCGCCAAGGCAGGGGTTGTAGCGCTTTCCGAAAGCCTGTTGGTTGAACTGCATGATCAGGGCGTCGGCGTGCATGTGGTCTGCCCGTCGTTCTTTCAGACCAACCTGCTGGATTCGTTTCGAGGCCCGACACCTGCCATGAAAGCGCAGATCGGCAGACTGCTGGAAAAGTCACCGATCACTGCCGCAGATATTGCCGACTACATCTTCAGGCAGGTAGCCGAAGGCGAGTTCATGATCCTGCCCCACGAAGAAGGCCGAATGGCCTGGGACCTGAAGCGCAAACAGCCACAGGCGATGTATGACGAAATGACCGTCATGTGCGCAAAGATGCGCGCCAAGGCGCAGAAAGGGCACGCCTGAAGCCGCCCAGAAGCGGACGCGAGCATCTCACTATCGTGTGACGCTCCCATGCTGGAGCGTACGGAACGATATGACTATCGTGCGACGCTCCGCGTCGCATGCCGTTCTGGACGCTCTGCGTCCTCTTGAGCGACGTGTTCAAGGTCATCAAGGTCATGACCGCGCTGTTTTCTGATAGGGTTACGCCCCTCTTTTAAGCCCCTTTCAGCGAGTCCATCGTGCTCAATTACCTGTGGTTCTTTCTCGCAGCCCTGTTCGAGATATTTGGCTGCTATGCCTTCTGGCTATGGCAGCGCCAAGGCAAAAGCGCGCTGTGGGTCATTCCGGCACTCATCAGCCTGACACTGTTCGCGCTGTTGCTGACACGTGTGGAAGCGGCCTATGCGGGACGAGCCTACGCGGCGTATGGCGGGATTTACATCGTAGCGTCGATTGCCTGGTTGGGGCTGGTCGAGCGGGTCAGGCCGCTGGGCACGGACTGGCTGGGGCTGGCTTTCTGCGTGATCGGCGCCACCATCATCCTGCTGGGGCCCCGCTGGTCTGCTGCATGAAAAACTGCAGCTGCCAAGGATATTTCCTACAGATTTAGCTAGAAAGTAAGACCCTTCCTTCAGTCTTTTCCGATGCGTTTGAAGGGCGTTACTGATTTGCCATCAGCGCATTGAAGCGCTCGGTTTCGCGATGCACCCTGCCTTTTTGCGCAACGAGAAGGGTGGGAAAAATGCTGGTACTGACGCGGGAAATTGGTGAAACGTTTTCAATCGGTGATGACATCACCGTGCAGATTCTGGGTATCAACGGCAATCAGGTGAGGCTCGGGATCAACGCCCCGAAAGACATCAAGGTTCACCGAGCCGAGGTCTACAAGCGCATCGCCAACAAACTTTCGCAACAAGCGACAACGCCGCTTCAATAGGCGACGTTGTTCGCCTCATTGAAAACCCGATTCAGGCCCGCCCAAGGTTATTCAAAAAACTCCTTGGGCACATCGTGCTTGAGCATCAACTGACATTGCTGGCTCTCGAGATCAAAAAAGATCACCGCCTGGCCTTTGGTCAGCGCATGTCGCACGCGCAGTACACGGGTTTGCAGGGGCGTCTCGTCGCCATTGTCAGTGCCCTCACGCGTGACGAAATCCTCGATCAGGCGGGTGAGGGTGTCGGGTTCCAGTTGGTCGTAGGGGATCAGCATGGCGGTTCTCGTGTCGATGAGCAGCGATGATAGAACTGCGGTGCCAGGCACCGCAATTCACAGGCCCTCAACTTTCCTCGCGATTCTGCCCGATCAGGCTGTCGACCGGTGGCACACGGGTGTCGGATTCCATCTGCGCATCATGTTCGATCTGATGGCTGAACCGCTCCAGTGAACTCTGGGCCGGTTTGGCATCGCTGGCGAACACAGGTGGGCTCAATATGTAAGCACCCAGCAGTTTGCTCAGCGCCGCCAGACTATCGATGTGCGTACGCTCATACCCGTGAGTTGCGTCGCAGCCGAAGGCCAGCAGGGCAGTGCGAATGTCGTGCCCCGAAGTCACTGCCGAATGCGCATCACTGTAGTAATAGCGAAACAGGTCACGGCGTACCGGTAGCTCATTCTCCACGCCCAGACGCAGCAAGTGGCGGGACAGATGGTAGTCGTACGGACCGCCCGAGTCCTGCATCGCCACGCTCACCGCGTGCTCACTGGAGTGCTGTCCCGGTGCAACCGGCGCAATGTCGATACCGACGAACTCGCTTACGTCCCAGGGCAATACGCCTGCTGCGCCCGTACCGGTTTCTTCGGTGATGGTGAACAGTGGGTGGCAATCGATCAACGGCTCGGCACCGCTGTCGACAATGGATTTCAGCGCTGCAAGCAGCGCCGCGACACCGGCCTTGTCATCCAGATGGCGTGCGCTGATGTGGCCGCTTTCGGTGAACTCCGGCAGCGGGTCGAACGCCACGAAGTCGCCGATGCCGATGCCCAGCGATTCGCAGTCGGCACGTGTAGTGCAGTAGGCGTCCAGACGCAGCTCGACGTGATCCCAACTGATCGGCATCTCATCCACGGCGGTGTTGAACGCATGACCGGACGCCATCAACGGCAGGACGCTGCCACGAATCACACCCGTGTCGGTGAATACACTGACCCGGCTACCTTCGGCAAACCGGCTTGACCAGCAACCGACTGCCGCCAGCGCCAGGCGGCCATTGTCTTTGACTTCCCGAACACTGGCACCGATGGTGTCCAGGTGCGCTGATACTGCACGGTCAGGGCTGTTCTGCTTGCCCTTGAGCGTGGCGCGGATCGTGCCGCGGCGGGTCAGCTCGAACGGGATGCCCAGTTCTTCAAGACGCTCGGCCACGTAACGCACGATGGTGTCGGTAAAACCGGTCGGACTTGGAATCGCGAGCATTTCCAACAGAACTTTCTGCAGGTATTTCAGATCCGGATCGGGGATATTTGCAGGGGTCATGGATGCTCCTTATGGAACAGTTGCAAGCCACAGGCTGCAAGGGCTGATAGCCCTTTTGCAGCCTGTGTCCGCAACTGCGATCAGATATGCACAGGCAGGCTGTGCGGAAACAACAGATCGACGAAACGTTCGGCGGTGGGTTGCGGTTCGTGGTTGGCAAGGCCCACGCGTTCATTGGCTTCGATGAACACGTACTCGGGCTGATCGGCGGCCGGCACCATCAGGTCCAGGCCGACGACCGGGATGTCCAGCGCCCGCGCTGCACGTACTGCTGCATCGCTGAGCACCGGGTGCAGAATGGCCGTGACATCTTCCAGGCAGCCGCCGGTGTGCAGGTTTGCAGCGCGGCGCACGGCCAGACGCTGATCCATTGGCAGGATATCGGCATAGTCAAAGCCGGCCTCGCGCACTGTGCGCTCGGTCTCCTGGTCCATCGGAATACGGCTTTCGCCATCGGTCGCGGCGGCGCGGCGACGGCTCTGTGCCTCGATCAACTGTTTGATGGTATGGCGGCCATCACCAATGACCTCAGCCGGACGACGGATCGCTGCAGCCACCACCTGAAAGCCGATCACCACGATGCGCAGATCGAGGCCTTCATGAAAGCTTTCCAGAATGACGCGCGTGTCGAACTGACGGGCCTGCTCGATAGCGCTCTGAACGTCTTCAATGGTCCGTAGATCGACGGCAACGCCCTGGCCTTGCTCGCCATCCAGCGGCTTGACCACGATTTGCCCGTGCTCTTCAAGAAACGCCAGGTTGTCGTCCGCACTGCCTGCCCGCTGCTGCGCGGGCAAGCGCAGACCGGCAGCCTTCAACGCACGATGGGTCAGGCTCTTGTCCTGACACAGGGTCATGCTCACTGCGCTGGTCAGATCGCTCAACGACTCGCGGCATCGGATACGCCGACCGCCGTAGCTGAGGGTAAACAGGCCGGCATCGGCGTCATCCACCTGCACGTCAATACCACGACGATGGGCTTCCTCGACGATGATTCGCGCATATGGATTGAAGTCCGCCTGCGGGCCAGGGCCGAGAAACAATGACTCGTTGATGCCGTTCTTGCGCTTGATGGCGAAGGTCGGCAGGTTGCGGAAATTCAGCTTGGCGTACAGCGCCTTGGCCTGATCGTTGTCATGCAGCACCGACAGGTCGAGGTAGCTCAGACCGCGGCTCATGAAGTGCTCGATCAAATGCCGCACCAGCACTTCACCCACGCCGGGGCGTGTGCATTGCGGGTCAACCGCCAGGCACCAGAGGCTGCTGCCTTTTTCCGGGTCATTGAAGGCTTTCTGATGATCAAGGCCCATGACGCTGCCGATGATCGTGTTGCTGCCCTCATCTTCGGCCACCCAATACACCGGCCCACCTTCATGGCGCGGGGTCAGCAGCTCGGGGTCGATTGGCAACATGCCGCGCGCCAGATACAGGTTGTTGATGGCCTGCCAGTCGTTTTCATTGTGCGCACGGCGGATGCGGTAGCCGCGAAACACACGGTGCGCCGGGCGGTAATCGCTGAACCACAGACGCAACGTGTCCGACGGATCGAGAAACAACTGTTGCGGCGACTGCGCCAACACCTGTTGCGGCGCTGCCACGTACAGGGCGATGTCGCGCTCGCCGGGTTTTTCGTTGAGCAGGTCCTGAGCCAGCGCGGCCGGATCAGGGTAGGTGTGACCGATCAGCAAGCGTCCCCAGCCACAATGCAGCGCCAGAGGGTCTGCATCTATCTGGCTGCCGTCTTCAGCGAGTCGTGCCTGCAGGCGTTCGTACGAGGGCGACTGGCCGCGCAACAGGCGCTGGCTATAAGTCGTCGCGTTCTGTTTCATCGATCACAGTCCCTGTTCGCTGAGCCACAGGTTCAGCGCTGCCAGTTGCCACAGCTTGGAGCCGCGCAATGGCGTGAGCTGGCCCTCGGGGTTGGTCAGCAGCTTGTCGACCATGGCAGGGTTGAACAGGCCGCGGTCCTGACTGGAGTCGGTCAGCAGTTCGCGCACCCAATTAAGCGTGTCGCCCTGCAAGTGTTTGAGGCCAGGGACCGGGAAGTAGCCTTTTTTGCGGTCGATCACTTCCGAAGGAATGACCAGACGCGCAGCTTCTTTCAGCACCTGTTTGCCACCGTCGGGCAGCTTGAATTTACCCGGGATGCGAGCCGACAGTTCAACCAGACGGTAGTCAAGGAACGGCGTACGCGCTTCCAGGCCCCAGGCCATGGTCATGTTGTCGACACGCTTGACCGGGTCATCGACCAGCATCACCGTACTGTCCAGGCGCAAGGCCTTGTCGACCGCGGCGCTGGCACCGGGCTGGGCAAAGTGATCGCGAACGAAATCACCGGCTGCGTCGTTGGCTGTGCGCCACTTCGGCTGCACCGTCTCGGCGTATTCGGCGTAGCTGCGGTCGACAAACGCATCGCGGTAGGCTGCAACCGGGTCGCTCGCGCCGTCCACTTGCGGGTACCAGTGGTAACCGGCGAATAGTTCGTCAGCGCCCTGGCCGCTCTGTACCACCTTGCAATGCTTGGACACTTCACGCGACAGCAGGTAGAAGGCGATGCAATCGTGGCTGACCATCGGCTCGCTCATGGCGCGGAACGCCGCAGGCAACTGCTCGATGATCTCGCTTTCCTGAATACGCAGCTGGTGGTGGCGTGTGCCGTAATGCTTGGCGATCAGGTCGGAATACTGAAATTCGTCGCCACGCTCGCCACCGGCATCCTGAAAGCCGATAGAGAAGGTCGACAGGTCTTCGACCCCCACTTCCCGCAACAGGCCGACCAGCATGCTGGAGTCGACACCGCCGGAAAGCAGCACGCCGACATCCACCGCAGCGCGCTGACGGATCGCCACCGCTTCACGGGTACTGTCCAGTACGCGGTCGCGCCAGTCTTCGAGCGTGAGGTTTTTCTCGTCTTCATGTGGACCGTAAGGCAGGGTCCACCAGACTTTCTGCTCGACCTTGCCGCTGGCGTCGATGCGCATCCAGCTGGCTGGCGGCAACTTCTCGACGCCCGCCAACAGCGTGCGCGGTGCAGGCACCACGGCGTGGAAGTTGAGGTAATGGTTGAGCGCCACTGGATCAAGCATTCCGCTGATATCACCACCCTTGAGCAGGGCTGGCAGCGAAGACGCGAAGCGCAGGCGCTTGTCGGTTTTCGACAGGTACAACGGCTTTACGCCGAGACGGTCACGGGCGATGAACAACTGCTTGCTGTCACGCTCCCAGATGGCAAAGGCGAACATGCCATTGAGCTTGGGCAGCATGTCTGCGCCCCAGGCGTGATAGCCCTTGAGCAACACCTCGGTGTCGCCACCGGAATGGAACTGATAGCCAAGGCTTTCCAACTCGGCACGCAATTCCGGGAAGTTGTAAATCGCACCGTTGAAGGCCATGGACAAGCCCAGATGACTGTCGATCATGGGCTGCGCCGAGCCATCCGACAGGTCCATGATTTTCAGACGGCGATGACCAAGGGCAACCGGCCCCTGGCTGTGAAACCCCCACGCATCCGGGCCGCGAGGCGCCAGCTCATGGGTAATGCGTTCAACAGCGGCCAGGTCCGCTGGTTGATGGTCAAAACGAAGTTCACCTGCTAATCCGCACATAAGTCCTTACCGGGTTTCCGTTGGGGAGGTGACTGAGAAAGTGCAGTCACCCAGAAACTGACCCAGTGAGGGCATGGTAGTTTTAGATCAAAAAGTTATAAGAGTTTGTTTTCAGCGGGTTTGGCTGCATTGGCTGGCTCCCTCGTCGAGCCAGGCAACCACAGGCTAGTCTTCGCGAAATAAGTTGTGAAGGAATAAAAAAGATAACTCTGGGTGCCTTTTTTGTATTGTCTTAACATGCGCCCAGGGTTATATTTTTTAAGTCGAATGACTGGAGGTGGGGGTGCAGAGCAGGCAATTGATAAAGGAGCTTGAAGCAGATGGATGGATTCTGGATCGTGTTTCAGGCAGTCACCATATGTTCAAGCATCCTGAAAAACTTCAGACAGTCCCCGTGCCGGATCCCAAGAAAGACTTGCCATTCGGAACGGTGCGGGCCATCAAAAAGCTTGCCGGGCTGGTTTAGTCCAGTTTTGCCCTGATACCCTTTTGGAGAAAAAAATGAAATATCCAATGTGCATAGAATGGGGAAGCGAAACCACGGCGTTTGGTATCCAGATTCCCGATATCCCAGGTGCCGTAACCGCAGGCGATACGTTCGAGGAAGCCCACGCCGCGGCGGTGGAGATTGCTCATATCATGCTTCAGGAAATAGCAGCTGGTGGTGGAACCATACCCAAGGCCGGCACTGTTGCTCAGCACGCCAGGAATGCCGATTTCGCCGGAATGGGCTGGGGCATGATCGAGATTGACGTAACGCCTTATCTTGGTAAGACGGAGAAGGTCAACGTCACACTGCCTGGTTTCGTGATCAAGCAGATCGATCGCTATGTACGGGATCACAGCATCAAGAGTCGTTCCACCTTCCTGGCCGACGCGGCGCTGGAAAAACTGGGCCGGGCATGACGGCTAATCGGAGTGCTCAATACCCGGTCATCTCCAGATACCCCACGCCTTCCTGACTCCCGCTGAACCTCACCGGCCCCTCCCAGTAGGGAATGCTCACGCCCATCCAGGCGGCCGGGTTCAGCGCATCGGTGGTGATGTCCAGGTTTTTGCCGGGGACCCTGACTCTCCAGCGGGTGGGCACTTTATGCTCGCCGATCAATGTTTCTTTCAGTGGCTCCAGGCTGATCTCATTGGCGTGCAGCATCCGGGTGGTGCCATCGGCGCTGATCCAGTTGCCGGTCAGGTAGGGTGTACCTTCCTTGTGGCGGATGCGGTAAAGCATCAAGCGGTCGCCGCCTGCCAGTTGCAGCGAGAACCAGTCCCAGCCGCTCTGGTTGGCGGTCAGTGGCTGGCTGCTCCACTCCCGGTCCAGCCAGGCATTACCGGTGACCTGATAGGTTTTTCCTTCAATTACCACACTGCCTTTGGCGTCGAAGAAAGGCTGGCTGTAGTAGTACGACGCCTGGCCCGCTTCCGATTTCTGGCTGTAGCCTTGTTCGCCCTGCAACACCAGCGGCTTGCTGGAGGTCAGATTCAGGTCGTAGCGGAAGTCCTTGCCGCTGGCCTTGAGTTGCATCGATGCGAGCGGGTCTCCGGTTTGAGCAGTGCTGGTGAATGCCCAATCGTCGATCCACGCCGAGAAGGGCACCGACGTCACGTTTGCCTGGCCGACTCCACCCCGTGCGTAACGCTCTGCCACGTAATGGCCGCTGCTCGATGTGGCTGCTGCATGGCCCAGCCAGATCGTGCCGTCATTCCAGCCGCTGCCAGTCTGTTGGCCGGGGCGCAGGGCATTGCGAAACAACGTCCACTGCACGCCGAACTGCTGGCCCGCGTCATCCTTGAGGGTGGCGGTGATGTACCACCACTCGATACGAAAGCCGGGGTGCTGGCCGTGGTCCTGCGGGAATGAAAAGACCTTGCCCGGCGTCACCTGCGCATAGCTGTCGGCCGTATTGCCCAGACCGGCGAAACCGCTTTCAGGTTGCGGTTTGTCGTCGCAGGCGGTGAGCAGCGCTGCGACGACCAGCGGCATCAGCCATTTACTGTTCATTGGCGAATGTCCTGATTAGATCCGCTGGACGGCTGCGATACAACTTCAGCAGCGGCCAGGCCGAGGCCAGCAAAGTCGCCAGCATCGCCAGTGCCATCAAGTGCAGCAGTTGCAGCGGGAACACCTGCAGCGGCAGGCGCCAGCCAAAGGCGCGAACGTTGATCACCGCATCCAGGCACCAGGCCAGCAGCAGCCCCAGTGGCAGCGCGAGCACCAGTGTCAGGACCGCCAGCAGCCAGGTCTGTCCCAGGTTGAGCAGCATCAGTTGCCGTCGCGTGACACCCAGCGCCCACAATGGGGCGAGCTGCCCGAGGCGGCTCTGGCTCTGGGTCAGCAGGCTGATGAACAGCGCCACGCCAGCCACGCCCAGTGTCAGGCTGTTGAGTGCGGCAGTGGCGGCAAATGTACGTTCAAAGACCTGGCTCGACCACCCCTTGAGCTGGCTCTGATCAATGATGTGATTATCGTCCAGCTTGAAACGCTCTTGCAGCCGGGTGACCAGTGAGGGGATTGCCGCCTGATCGACTCTCAGGTTGAAACGCACCGGCATCGATTGCGGCCAGTGAGCGAGCAGGTGCCGGGAGTTGACCAGCAGATGGCCCTTGGGGTTGCCATAGTCGGCATAGATCCCGACGATGCGCGGGGTCCACTTGCCATTGGGCACCGGGATGTTCAGCGTATCTTCCAGCCCCAGTTGAAGGCGGCGGGCCAATTGTTCGCTGAGCATGACTGTGTCTTCATCGCGCAACAGATTCCACGGATCACCGGCGACGGATTCCAGTAACGCCCAGTGCTGGCGATAGGTGTCGTGATCGATCACGCCAAACAGGTCCGCTGACCAGCCCTGAACTTGCACCGGCACTTGCCAGTTGGGCAGCACGGCGCCGATATCCTGTTGCTGGCTCAGCCAGGTGTTCAGCGGCTCGGCCTGCTCCGGATTCTGCGGGCTGACATACAGTTCGGCGGTCAGGCGTTGCTCCAGCCAACTGTTGAATGTTTGCCGAAAACCCGAGGTCATGCTGCCTGCGCCGATATTCGCGGCCATCGCCAGCAGCAGGGCCATCAGCGCCAGACTCAGGGCGGGCAACTGTTGACGGCAATCCGCCAGAAACCACTGCCCGAGCACCGAGCGGCTGCGCGTCAACAGACCGCCAAGCATGGTGTCCAGCAAAACCGGCAGGGCCAGCGCGGCACTGAGCAGTAGGGCGGACATCATCACAAACCCCAGCATCAGACTGGTGCCGAATAACAGCGCGCTCACGCCCACCAACGCGCCCAGCACCGCCACCCACGCCTGACGCCGCAACCAGCGTGCATGGGCTTGCTGCCATGCCTGTGCATCGGCCAACGCCAGCAACGGCAGGCGCGCAGCCCGCAACAGGCTGTTGGCACCGGCCAGCAACGCACCAAGCAGACTCAGGCCGATACCGCTCAGCCACCACCACAGACTGAGGTTCAACTGGCCGGCGACCTCCGCGCCGTACAAGCCGCGCAGGCTGGCCGCGACATCCGGCAATAACAGGCTGGCCAGCAGATAGCCGCTGACCACGCCAAAAATACCGCCTAACAGCGCCAGTGCCCCAAGTTCTACGCCCAGCGCAGCGATCAACAGACGTGCACTGACGCCACAGGCACGCAGGTTGCGCAGCAGGCCACGGCGCTGTTCAAGGGCCAGGCCAATGGCCGCGTGGACAATGAACAGGCCAACGATAAAGGACAGCACCCCGAGCGCATTCAGATTCAGGTGGAAGCTTTCGGTGAGGCGCTCCAGATTGTTTTCTTCGCCGCTTTTCTTGATCACCAGCAGGTCATTCAGGGCTGCCGGTAGCGCAGGGTTCTGCCGGGCAAAATCCTTGGCCAGCAGCATTCCGGACAATTGCCCCGGCTGGCCCAGCAACGGTTGCGCAAAGCCTATGTCAGTCAGTAAAACGCCGGGCGCCATGTCGGGTTTGGCGTGCAAGGGGGGCAGCGGAACACCGGTTTCGGTCAACGGCTGCTGGCCTTCTTCGAGCCCCAGCGCTTGCAGGGTCTGCGGCGCAATCCAGGTCATGCCCGGCGGCGTGAGGAAGTCCACGACCTGTTCGGCGTTCAGCGTCTGCCCGGCCAGTGGCGAGCCGGTCGGCAAAGTCACCGGCTCGATACCCATCAGTTGCAGGCGACGGTCTTCGCGCCCTTGAAGCACGATACGGCCTTGCAGCATGGGCGATACGGGCCAGCCTTCGCGGCGCAACTCGATAAACAATGCTTGTGGGAACAGCCCGCCGCTGCTGGCGGCGATACGGGTCTGCGGCTCGCCGCCAATCAGCTGGCTGGCGCGCTGGTAGCTTTCCCGCGCCTGGCTATTGAGCGCCTGCACACCGGTAAGCAGCGCGGTGGCCAGCCACAAGCCGGTCAGCACACTGAAAAACTGCACCGGATGACGGCGCCAATGGCTCAGCAGGGCGCGCAGGGTCCAGTAGAAAACCCGCATCAGCGCTCGCCTTCGACAGCCAGACGTCCGAGATGCAGTACCACTTTGCGCCCCAGTCGGTCAGCGACCCGCGGGCTGTGGGTGACCATCAACAGGCTGGTAGGGCTGTCGGCGAGCACATCCAGCAGCAGTTGCAGCACTTCGTCGCTGGTGGTCTCGTCGAGATTGCCGGTGGGCTCGTCAGCCAGCAGCAGGCCGGGTCGAGAAGCGAGGGCGCGGCCTATCGCCACTCGTTGCTGCTGTCCGCCGGAGAGCTGTTCGGGATAGCGATTCAGCAGCGTGCCCAGACCCAGACGCTCGATCAGGTGCGCCTGCCAGAGCGCATCGAATCGCCCGGCCAGTCGTGCCTGGAACGCCAGATTGTCAGCTATTTTCAGGCTGCCGATCAGGTTGAACTGCTGAAACACCAGGCCGATTTCGGTCCGCCGCCAGTTCGCCAGCTGGCTTTCGTTCATCAGGTCCAGGCGTTGGCCGGCAATCTCGATGCTGCCCTCATCGACCTGATCAAGGCCCGCCACCAGATGCAGCAAGGTGCTTTTGCCACTGCCGGATTCGCCCATCAACGCCAGGCTTGCGCCCTGTGTCAGATGCAGATCGACACCACGCAAGACATCCAGCGGTCCCTGTGCCGTGGTGTAGCGCTTGAATACGTTTCGCACTTGCAGCATGAGCGGCCCAATCGTTCTGACAGAAACTCAAGAGTAACGCCTGAGCGCAAGCGCGTCGCGACCAGATATCAGCTATCGTGCGACGCTCCGCGTCGTCATGCCGTTCAGGACGCTCTGCGTCCTCTTTGCTACGCAGAGCGTCGCGACCAGCATTCCCGAACGACAATCATAAAGCTACTTCCCGCCGCCGCGAATCAACCCGCGCAGGGCAAACCGATTGGGGTGACAGGCTTCGGCAACGCTACGCGGCAAGGGCAGGGGTTCGTTATCAAGCCAGGCGGCGATCAGTTCGCCACACAGCGGCGCGGTGATAAGCCCGCGGGAACCATGGCCGCTGTTGACGTACAGGCCGTCCAGCCACGGGCAGGCGATGTCCGGCACCTGACGTGCGTCCTTGCCCAGCGCGGCATAGGTCTGCATGAACGCCTTGCGGTCGGCCAGCGGACCGACGATGGGCAGGTAATCCGGGCTGGTACAGCGAAAGGCTGCGCGACCCTGCAATTGCTCGGGCGACAAATCGGCGGTCTCGAGGCGCGAAGTGAGGTCTTCCGAGATCTCCCGCAACAGCCCCAGATTGTCCAGATGATCGGCCAGGTTGGGGGTCAGATCAGTACTGTTAAAATCGAAACTGGCCCCCAGCGTATGTTCGCCAAGACGCGCCGGAGCCACATAACCCTCGGCGCACACCACGCTGCGCAATGCCGTGCTGGCCTGAGTCTGCGGCAAACGGGTGATCTGCCCGCGGATGCGTTTGAGCGGTAAGTCGGCGCTCTGCGAAAACTGCTGTATATCAGCTGCCCCGGCCAGCACCACGACCGGAGCACTGTCGATCAACTGTTCGTCACTCCAGACCTGCCACTGATCATCGACGCGTCTCAGCTCCAATGCCTGCTGATGAGCGATCAGACGGATATTGGCGTGCGCGGCCTGTGCGTGACACAGCGCAGGCGGATGAACCCAGCCGCCCTCGGGGTAAAACAGCCCGCCACTGTTCAGCGCAACGCCGCTCTGCGCTTCGGCCGCAGGCTGGTCCAGCAGGTGCAGGAGTGATTCGGGGAAGGCATCGGCCAGTTGTTTCTGGCGTTGTGCCTCCTTGTCGTCGAAGGTCAGTTGCAGCACGCCGCAAGCGTCCCAGTCGACTCCGCGCTGCAAGCGTTCAAGCAGCCTTCGCGCATGACCGAAACCACTGAGGATCAACTGTGACAGCGCTGTACCGTGCGCCGACAGTTTCAGGTACAGCACGCCCTGCGGATTGCCCGAGGCTTCCTGCGCCGGTGCGGCATGACGCTCCAGCAGGCTGACCTGCCAACCCCGCTGTGCCAGGCTCTGCGCCGTGGCGCAGCCTGCCAGCCCTGCGCCGATCACCAGCGCCTTGCGCTCGCCGCTAATCGGAGCGGGGCGGGCGAACCAGGGTTTGGCGGCAGGAGAGGGTGCAGCATCTTCAGGCCAGGCGATAAACGCGCCGCGCAGCACTTCCCATTTATGGCCGATGCCCGGCACCCGCTTCATTTTGAAGCCTGCTGCGTTCAGCGAGCGCCGCACCCAGCCGGTGCTGGTAAACGTGCCTATCGTGGCGCTCGGTGCAGACAGGCGCGCCAGTTCGGCAAACAGTTCGGGTGTCCACATTTCCGGGTTTTTCGCTGGCGCAAACCCGTCGAGAAACCACGCATCAATCTGCCCGTCCAGCTGCGGCAGCATCTGCAGCGCGTCACCAATCAGCAGGGTCAGGGTCACGCGGCCGTCATCGAATACCAGACGCTGAAAGCCTTCATGCACAGCCACATATTGATCGAGCAACTGCCGAGCGAACCTTGACAGCTCCGGCCACAATGCCAGCGCGCGTTGCAGGTCGGCGCGGCTCAACGGGTATTTCTCGACGCTGACGAACTGCAGGCGCGCATTGGCGGGCGCGCACTCGTCGAACAACTGCCAGGCACAGAGAAAATTCAGCCCTGTGCCGAAGCCGGTTTCACCAATGATCAGCCTGCCGTCGTCCGGCAATTCGGTGAAGCGTCGGCGCAGGTCGTTCTGGACCAGAAACACATGGCGCGTCTCGTCCAGACCGGACTCGGTGGAAAAGTAGACATCGGAGAAATCGCGGGAACGCGGGTTGCCTTGTTCGTCCCAGTCTATCCGGGCGTGGCGGGTAATGGTCATGTCAGGCTCAGCGGTGGCAGTGGGCGCATTTTAGCCGTGTGCGAGGATAAAAGTGCGATCACTGCTGCGCGGATTGACCGATGCCTGCAATCGGTGGTCAGAATGCTCACTGAGGGTTGTCCACCGGGCGTTCTCTGAGCCATCCCCAATCAGGAGTTGTGCATGTTTGAATCCGCTGAAATCGGTCATGCCATTGACGACGAGACCTACGAAGCTGCTTTGCCCGAGTTGCGCGAAGCCTTGCTGGAAGCGCAGATAGACCTGCACGAGCAGGCCGGTCGGCAGATCATCGTGCTGATCAACGGCATAGAGGGCGCAGGCAAGGGCGAGACCGTCAAACTGCTCAGCGAATGGATGGACCCGCGCCTGATCGAGGTACGCACCTTCGATCAGCAGACCGACGAAGAGCTGGCCCATCCACCCGCCTGGCGTTACTGGCGACAACTGCCTGCCAAGGGGCGCATGGGAATCTTCTTTGGTAACTGGTATAGCCAGATGTTGCAGGGCAGGGTCCACGGGCGTTTCAAGGACGCGGTGCTCGATCAGGCCATCAGCGGTGCCGAGCGCCTGGAAAAGATGCTCTGTGACGAAGGCGCGCTGATCTTCAAATTCTGGTTCCACCTGTCCAAGAAGCAGATGAAGCTGCGCCTCAAAACCCTCAAGGATGATCCGCTGCACAGCTGGCGCATCAGCCCGCTGGACTGGCAACAGTCCAAGACCTACGACAAGTTCGTGCGCTTCGGTGAGCGGGTGTTGCGTCGCACCAGCCGCGAATATGCGCCCTGGCATGTGATCGAAGGCGTGGACGCCAACTACCGCAGCCTGACGGTCGGCCGTCTGCTGCTGGAAGGCATGCAGGCCGCGCTGAACAAGGTCGAGCCCGAGCCCGCTGCGCTCACCGTTGGCCCGTTGGCGATCCATGAC
The DNA here is from genome assembly GCF_001466905.1 of Pseudomonas sp. ICMP 3272. Lineage (NCBI taxonomy): Bacteria > Pseudomonadati > Pseudomonadota > Gammaproteobacteria > Pseudomonadales > Pseudomonadaceae > Pseudomonas > Pseudomonas sp. ICMP 3272. Next base: position 43,661 of record NZ_LKEK01000056.1, on the reverse strand, counting down.
AATGAGTTGACTCTGCTGGACAGCCTCGACCTGAGCCTGCACCTGAGCAAGGACGACTACCAACAGCAGCTCATCACCGAGCAGGCTCGCCTGTCCGGCAACATGCGCGATAAACGCATGAAAAGCCATGCACTGGTGGCTGTGTTCGAAGGCAACGACGCGGCAGGCAAGGGCGGCGCGATACGTCGTGTTGCAGCGGCGCTCGACCCGCGTCAGTACGCTATCGTACCGATTGCTGCGCCGACTCAGGATGAACGCGCTCAGCCGTATTTGTGGCGTTTCTGGCGGCAGATACCGGCGCGCGGCAAATTCACTATTTTTGACCGCTCGTGGTACGGCCGGGTGTTGGTCGAGCGGGTCGAGGGCTTTTGCAGCGAGTCCGACTGGAAGCGCGCTTACGCCGAAATCAATGACTTCGAAGAGCAGCTCACGGACGCAGGCATTGTGGTGGTCAAATTCTGGCTGGCCATCGATCAGCAGACCCAGCTGGAACGTTTTCAAGAGCGCGAAAAGATCCCGTTCAAGCGTTACAAGATCACCGAAGACGACTGGCGCAACCGCAAGAAATGGCCGGATTACCGCCAGGCAGTGGGCGACATGGTGGATCGCACCAGTACCGAAATTGCGCCGTGGACACTGATCGAGGCCAACGACAAGCGCTGGGCGAGGGTCAAGGTGTTACGCACGATCAACGAGGCGCTGGAAAAGGCGTTCGGCAAAGACAAGAAGAAGTGATCGTCTGAACCGCGTGCCTGTCTGCATCGGCACTGGCGGGCGCAGCGGGGCATCATTTGCGAGGCGGGCGCGTTTTCTGCCTGATGATGTAAATGGTCACCAGCACCGCGCTGGTCAGCATGAAGGCTCGTGCCCAAGGCTGTGCGATCAGGTAGCACGACAGGCTGATGCTCAGCCACATCAGGCCGATTGCGTACACCTTGCCCTTGAGCGGGATGCCGTTGCCTTCAAGGTAGTCTCGAATCCATGGGCCAAGCCGCGGGTGGTCGACCAGCCAGTGGTAGAAACGTGTAGAGCTGCGGGCGAAGCAGGCGGTGGCCAGCAAGAGAAAGGGCGTGGTGGGCAGCACCGGCAGGAAAATACCGACGACGCCCAGTACCACGCTCAACCAGCCAACCGCTATCAGCAGATAGCGCACCGACCGGTGACGGCTGGTGCGCGGTGGGTCTTGCGCCATAGGCGCAGACTCAGTGGTGGCGGGGCTTGAGGATCGCCGGCTTTTCGTCCGGAGCCTGGCAGAGCAGGTACAGGGCGGTCAGTGCTTCGGGGATTTGCACGATCATGTCGTCCATCAGGTTGGCGTCCTGGGCAATGTCGGCGAACTCCGGCTGCTCATCGAACAGGCCCGAACCGACCATGATCGGCAGGAGCATTTCGCTGACTTCTTCCTCGGCACTTTCGAACCAGGCGTTTTCACGCAGGAACACGCCTTCCATGAAGCCGATGCACCAGCCACGCAGGTCCGAATCATCCGGATCGTCGCCCAGGTCGAGATCACACGGCAGTTCGAACTCTTCGTCCGACGCCAGCTGGCGGGCAATGTGTGCCTTGAGTGCGATCAGCGTGGCTTCGACTTCTGTCTGTTGCGCCTCGCTGCTGTACTGCGGCGGCTCGGAGAACAGCGCGTCGATCCACTCGCGCTCCGGCACGTCTTCGGCACAGATGGACAGGGCGGTCAGGTAGCCATGAGCGGCCACGTAGTCCAGTGCTTCTTCGTGCAGTTCATCTGCATCGAGGAAGACTTGCAGGCGGGTTAATTGCTCAGCGAAGGACATGGAAGCGCTACCTTGAAAATAAACGATGCTGGATTCTAGGCCCTGAGCGTCCTTGGCGCCAGCGCGCAGGCCAATTGCGGTTAATTTCGACCGCTCATGTCCGAGCCATCCATTGCTCTCGAGTGCTCGGGTATACTCCCCCGTTTTGCAGTGCAGCAGGATATTCCGGGGTTTTTATGCTTGAGCAGGCACAACGCGTACTTAAAGACATCTTCGGTTACGACAGCTTTCGTGGTCGCCAGGGTGCCATTATCGAGCGTGTAGCCAACGGTGGCGATGCACTGGTGCTGATGCCGACCGGTGGTGGCAAGTCCCTGTGTTTTCAGGTGCCGGGGCTGTTGCGTGAGGGGCTCTGTGTGGTCGTCTCGCCGCTTATCGCGCTGATGGACGATCAGGTTGCCACACTGGATGAACTGGGTGTGTCCGCTGCTGCACTCAACTCCACCCTCAGTGCCGAGCAACAGCGCGAACTGGCTAACCGCATTCGCCTGGGCGAAGTGAAAATGCTCTACCTCGCCCCGGAGCGCTTGGTTCAGCCGCGCATGCTGTCGTTCCTGCAAAACCTTCAAATCGCCCTGTTTGCCATCGATGAAGCGCACTGCGTATCGCAGTGGGGTCATGATTTCCGCCCTGAGTACCTGCAACTGGGGCAACTGGCCGAGCTGTTTCCGGATGTGCCGCGCATTGCGCTGACTGCCACCGCCGACAAGCGTACCCGCGAAGAAATCGTCACGCGCCTGCACCTGCAAAACGCCGAGCGCTTTCTGTCCAGCTTCGACCGGCCAAACATCTTCTATCGCATCGTGCCCAAGGAACAGCCGCGCAAACAGCTGCTGGCGTTCCTCTCCGAACGGCGCAGCGATGCCGGTATCGTCTACTGCCTGTCGCGCAAGAAAGTCGATGAAGTGGCCGTTTTTCTGAGCGAAAACGGCTATCCCGCGCTGCCGTATCACGCCGGGCTGCCATCGGAAACCCGTGCTGCCAACCAGAAACGCTTCCTTAATGAGGAAGGGCTGATCATGGTCGCGACCATCGCGTTCGGCATGGGCATCGACAAACCCAACGTGCGTTTTGTTGCGCACATGGACCTGCCCAAATCGCTCGAGGCCTACTATCAGGAAACCGGCCGGGCCGGGCGTGATGGCCTGCCTGCCGATGCCTGGATGGCCTACGGTCTGCAAGACGTGCTGATGCTCAAGCAGATGTTGCAGAACTCCGAAGGCGACGAGCGCCACAAGCGTCTGGAGCAGCACAAGCTCGACGCCATGCTCGCCCTGTGCGAAGAAACCCGTTGCCGTCGGCAGACCCTGCTGGCCTATTTCGACGAAGACATGCCCAACCCGTGTGGGCATTGCGACAATTGCGTCGATGGCGTGCAGACCTGGGATGCCACCGAACCTGCGCGTCAGGCGCTGTCGGCCATCTACCGTACCGGCCAGCGTTATGGCGTCGGTCATCTGGTCGATGTGCTGCTGGGCAAATCCAACGACAAGGTAGAAAGCTTCGGCCATCAGCACCTGTCGGTGTTCGGGGTGGGCAAGGCACGCACCGAGGCCGAATGGCGCTCGTTGTTCCGCCAACTGGTGGCGCGCGGGCTGGCAGACATCGACCTTGAAGGCTATGGCGGCCTGCGCCTGAGCGACACGTGCCGGCCTTTGCTGCGTGGTGAAGTTACTCTGGAACTGCGCCGCGACCTCAAGCCACAAACCACTTCAAAGAGCAGTTCCGGCAGCCCGGCGAGCCAACTGGTGCGCGGCGAAGAGCGCGAGCAGTGGGAAGCATTGCGTGCCTTGCGGCGCAAACTGGCCGAGGAACATGCCGTGCCGCCTTACGTCATTTTCCCGGACTCGACCCTGCTGGAAATGCTGCGCAGCAAACCCGGATCGATGGCCGAGATGGCCAGGGTGGGCGGCGTGGGCGCACGCAAGCTGGAGCGTTACGGCGAGGCCTTTCTTGAAGTACTCAGTGGCAAGGCCGAGGCACCACGGGTGGTGGCCGATGTACGCCACGAGCTGATCAGCCTGGCGCGTGCCGGCATGACCCCTACGCAGATTGCCGGTCAGTTGCAGTGCTCGGAAAAGAATGTCTACACCCTGTTGGCCGAGGCCATCGGCAAGCAGCAGCTGTCCATCGAGCAGGCACTGGACTTACCGGAAGACCTGTTGGGCGAGGTTCAGGATGCCTTTCTCGATGGCGAAGGAGAACTGCCACCGGTGTCGGCGATTGCCGAGCAATTTGCCGGGCGGGTGCCGGAGGGCGTTTTGTATTGCGTGCGAGCGGCGCTGCAATCGGAATTTGAGGTATAACAGCGTGCGACGAAACGTCACCGTCCCGCGCTTGCCTGAACATAAGGACCATGCTTAGCTCGCTAATAATTAGTTTGAATCATGAGTTTCCTTATGCCATTGACTGATGAACACCGTTTCGGGATGCAACTCGGACATCTCACCCGGGGCTGGCGCGCCGAACTGGATCGTCGACTTGCCGATCTTGGCCTGTCTCAAGCGCGCTGGCTGGTCCTGCTGCACCTCGCCCGTTTCACCGAACCACCCACCCAGCGCGAGCTTGCGCAAAGCGTGGGCGTCGAAGGGCCGACTCTGGCGCGTTTGCTCGACAGTCTTGAAAAGCAGGGCCTGGTTCAGCGCCAGGCGGTGGTCGAGGATCGACGCGCGAAAAAGATCCTGCTCAGTGATACTGCCTTGCCACTGATTGAAAAGATTGAAACCATCGCCAATGTGCTGCGTATCGAGCTGTTCGAGGGCGTGAGCGAGGAAGATTTGCGCGTCAGCATGCGGGTGCACTCGCAGATTCTGGCCAATCTGGAAAGATCCTGAGACGAAGCCGGGCGTTCTCAACCATAATCGTGCAACGGATACTGAAGTCCAACTGATTACGTGAGAAGCCTGCCGTGGTTTCTATAAGGGTTCGCATGCTGAAGAGTTCACTGGCTGCTGTCGAAGGTGCAGGTCGCAGGGCGCGCGTGGTGTTTTGCAAGAGCGTCATAGCGGCGTCATTGCTGGCCTGCTCTACGCTGGCGTCTGCGCTGGGGCTGGGTGAAATCACCTTGCACTCGGCGCTCAACCAACCGTTGAATGCCGAGATCCAGTTGCTGGAGACCGGCGGTCTGAGCAACGAAGACGTTGTCGCCAGGCTCGCGTCGCCCGAGGCTTTTGCCAAGGCGGGCATAGAGCGGGTGTTCTTTCTCAACGACCTGCGCTTCACCCCAGTGCTGCGCGGCGATCGCGGCGTGATCCGGGTGGTTTCCACCAAACCGGTCACCGAGCCTTACCTGAGCTTTCTCGTCCAGCTGGCGCGCCCGAATGGCGATTTGCTGCACGAATACACCCTGCTGCTCGATCCTGCCACCTCACCGCAAGGTCTGGCCGCCACGCGCAGTCGCAATACGCAACGTTCGACGGCCTCGGCGCAGGAAAGCCGCATGCCGGTCGCGCCACCGGCCGCCGTGCAGGGCAAGCATTACACGGTTGCCAATGGCGATACCCTGAATGGCATTGCCAGCCGCTTGCAAGGGCCGGGTAACAAGGTTTCGGCAAACCAGCTGGCAGACGGCATTCGTTTGCTCAACCCGCAGGCGTTCGCGGCGGGCGCCGGTTCTGCGCTTAAAGTTGGCCAGGATTTGTTGCTGCCCGATTCCGCTGTATTGCCAAGTGCCGCTGCGCCTGCCGCCAGCCCGGAGGCGTCGTCACCCAAGCCTGCCGAGCTGCAGCGCACCGCCGAGCAACTGTCAGCGGCCGCCATTGAAAACCAGCAACTGGCTCAATCGCTGGAGGCGCTCAAAGCCCAGACTCAAGAGCTGCAAGAGCAGATGAGTGGCAAGGACAAGCAAATCACCGCGTTGCGCAGTGATCTTGCCGTTGCGCAATCCGCTGCCCGACCTGCCACGCCTGCTACACCTGCAATAACCCCGGCCACTCCCGTTCAGCCGGCTGTTGCCGATACGCCGAGCACCGATTCATTCCTGAGCCTGCCGATACTGCTTGCTGCCATGTTGATTGTGCTTCTGCTTGTGGCGTTTGCTTATTCGAAACGACGCCAGCAGCGCAAACAGTCCGCAGCGCCTGCTGTTGCGCCCGATGAGCAACTGATCAAGCCTGCTCAGGCGACCATGCTTCCGGTGTTCGAAGTACCCGCCGTTGCGCCACAGCCTGTGGTGCAGACGCCACCCACCCCGGCAGCAACCAAACCACCGGCAGCGCAGCGTTCGGCTGGCGCTACGCCGGATGCGCTGGACGGCGTCAGCATTTACATCGCCTACGGGCGTTTCACCGAGGCGATGGGCATTCTGCGCAGCGCCCTGGAAAAGCAGCCGGAGCGCGATGATATTCGCATCCGCCTGCTGGAATTGTTGGCGGAGCAGGGCGACGGCAGTGGTTTTGTTCGGGAAGAGCAATCAGCGCTGGAGCACGGCGTTGATCCGCAGACCATCCAAGACATCCGCGACCGCTTTCCACAAATCAAGGCCGCCGAAGTTGCGCCGTTGGCGGCAGTCATCCCCGCTGCTGCGGTCGCCGCTACCGCGCTGTCTTTCGAGAAAACCGAGCCCGAGCCAGAATCTGCCGCCTATCTGCAGCCCGACCTGGAGCCTGAACCTGCGGCGCAGCTGGACGAAACCGCCGCAGCGGCGCTGAATCCGCAGGATGAGTTTCAGTTGAACCTCGATGACCTGTCGATGGACGCCGACTGGGATCTGGTCGATCCGTTCGACAGCCCGCCGCCGCGCATCAAGCCAGCAGCGGCGACTGCTGCGCCAGCGCCCGCTGACGTCGACCCTGGTTTTTCCTCGGACCTGACTCAACTGCCGGAAGTCTTTGAGCTCTCGGATGAGCAGTTCCTCAGTGATTTCTCCGAGCCCGATGTCATTGAGCCCATCGAGGTGGTGGCACCTGCCGCTGCTGACGACCTGAGCGATGACTTTCTCGACAGTTTCATGAGCGACGACGCAGAGTTCGACCTGCTGGACCTTGAAGAGCCACCGCTTAGCCAGATCAATCAGGCGCAGGTGCTGATCGAGGAGGGCGATATCGAGTCGGCTCGTGAAATTCTGCAACAGGTCATTGCCGAATCCGACGAGGAGCATCGGCGCATGGCGCGGGAACTGTTGGCGGGCATCAGTTGACCCCGTTGTTTCCCTGAGCGGGCGTGACCGGTCTGGCGTTCAACGAAAGATCGGTCGAATGCCCCGGCATTTCGGATACGCCACGCAGCCCCAGAACTCACCGGCATTCTTGCCGGTGCGGGCCACCTTGATCACCATGGTTTTTTACAGTGCGGACACGCAGGCGCTGCCGGCTTTGCTGTGGCCGGTTCGCGATGCTTTTCCGGGCGTTTGGCGGGGTTGGTTTTGACAGGCGGTTGCGATGAGCGCGCTGCGGGTTTGGTGGGCTGCGCATGCTTTTGCTGATCCGCTGTCTGACCGGCAACCCTGCGCAGTAGCCTGCGAAACGTGCGGATCAGTGCTGCCAGAGCAGATGTCGTGTTGCGTGCCATAAGGTGCCTTGAGTCGCGTTGCGTTCAGGGGCGGCATGGTGCAGGCATCCTCGTCAGGACGCAAACTTCGGCGTGGCAATCATGCCCGTCTGCTGTTCTGCGACACGCGCAATTGCCGCCTGTGATTAAAGCCCTGCGTTTTGTGGGCGATAACAGTGCACGAGGACTGCCGGTTGCCACCCTGAAGGGTTGTGCTACACCTTCAACACACGCCCGGCATATCAAGCATTATCACGGAGTGAATTTTAATGCGCGTCAACATGCCTATCACACAGACTGAACGGACTTTTCCGGCATCTGAACGCCTCATCTCCACCACCGACCTCAATAGCCACATCACCTACTGCAACGACGCCTTCGTCGCGTTGAGCGGTTTTACCCGCGAAGAACTGGTCGGGCAGCCGCATAACCTTGTGCGCCATCCGGATATGCCGGCTTCGGTGTTCGCCCATATGTGGGAAACCATCAAGCAGGGCAAGCCGTGGATGGGCGTGGTCAAGAATCGCTCCAAACAGGGTGACTATTACTGGGTCAGCGCCTACGTGACGGCGGTGTATGAAAACGGTCGGATCGTCGGCTATGAGTCCGTCCGCTCGTTGCCGACCCGCGATCAGGTTCGTCGTGCAGAAGCATTGTATGCACGGTTGCGTGCCGGCAAATCGGCGGTGTCGGCAACCAGCTCGGCGGCCTATCACTTGGTTCGTCAGCTACCGATGATCCTCTGCGCCCTGGCACTCGCTGTCGGCGTCTACCTGCTCGACGATCTGCCTTCGATCATCATGATTCCGATCGTGATGGTGGTGTTGGGCGGTTTTCTGGAAATGCGTCAGCGCCGCAGCATTCGCAACACCCTCGAAGAACACCCCAAAGCGTTCACCAGTTCTTTGGTTGCGCTGACCTACAGCGACAACCGTGGCCCGCAGGCGCAACTCGATCTGGCCATGCTCAGCGAAGAAGCCCGCTTGCAAACTGCTCTGACGCGCCTGGCCGATACCGGCGAGAGCGTACGCCAGCATGCCGGGCGTTCTGCGCAGTTGTCCCTGCGCCAGGCCGAGTCGCTGGACCAGCAGCGCAGTGAGGCGGATCAATCGGCCACGGCCATCAATCAGATGGCGGCGACCATTCAGGAAGTGACCCACAACGTACAGAACACTGCCCACGCCGCCGAGGAAGCCGACAAACTGGCGCAGCAGGGGCGTGGTCTGGCCGATGAAAGCCTGTTGGCGATTCGGCACATGGCCAACTCGGTCACCGACATCGGCAACGCTGTGGGTGAACTGGCCAGCGCCACACAATCAATCGGCAGCGTGGTCGATGTGATCACCTCCATCGCTCAACAAACCAACCTGCTGGCGCTTAACGCAGCCATCGAAGCGGCCCGTGCCGGTGAGCAGGGGCGTGGCTTTGCGGTGGTGGCCGATGAGGTTCGCTCGCTGGCTTCCCGTACGCAGTCCTCGACCGAGCAGATCCAGCAAATCATCACCTCGCTGCGTGATGGTGCCGACCGTGCCGTGCAGACCGCCAACAAAGGCGAGCAGATCTCCCAGGAAAGCGTTGCCAGCGTCGAAGCCGTGCAGAAGGCGCTGGACGGCATCAGCCAGTCGGTGACCCGCATCACCGGCATGAGCCAGCAAATGGCCTCGGCGTCCGAAGAGCAGAGCCACGTTGCGGAAAACATCAGCCAGCAGATTACCCGTATCGCGCAACTCTGCGACGAGAGTGCCAGCCAGGCGCAGCAAGGCTCGCAGATCAGCGGCGAACTGGAAGAAATGGCGCAGTACCTGCACAGCCTGGCCGAGCGGTTCAGTCGCTAAGCATACGCAGAGGACGCAGAGCGTCCGGAACGGCATTACCACGCGGAGCGTGGTAACGATGATCTGGGTTGGATTTGGCCATGTGCGCTGATCGCAGACCCCAGAATCTATCTGCGCTGTTCCGCGCTCTCTGGATCGGACGCAGAGCGTCCGGAACGGTATTACCACGCTGAGCGTGGTAACGAGAATTGGGGGTATTGCGCCTGGGTGCGTTCACACAGTAACCCCTCTACCCATACCCCAGCCAGACCTCACAAGACGTAGCCCGAAGAGGACGCAGAGCGTCCGGAACGGTATTACCACGCGGAGCGTGGTAACGAGAATTGGGGGTATTGCGCCTGGTTGCGTTCACACAGCAACCCCGCTACCCAGACCCCAGCCTGACCTCAGAAGGCATAGCCCGGGGAGGACGCAGAGCGTCCGGAACGGCATTACCACGCGGAGCGTGGTAACGAGAATTGGGGGGATTGCGCCTGGGTGCGTTCACACTACAACCCCACTGTCCGGACCTCAGCCTGGCCTCAGAAGGCGTAGCCCGAAGAGGACGCAGAGCGTCCGGAACGGCATTACCACGCGGAGCGTGGTAACGAGAGTCGGGGTATTGCGGCTGTGTGCGTTCACACAGCAACCCCACTGTCCGCACCTAAGCCTGACCTCAGAAGGCGTAGCCGGAGAGGACGCAGAGAGTCCGGAACGGCATTACCACGCGGAGCGTGGTAACGAGAATTGGGGTGTTGCGTCCGTGTGCGTTTATACAACTCTCAACCCCACCACCTATCGTGCCCATCGCTCCGCGTGGGCATGCAGTTCATGACGCTCTGCGTCATCGGTTTGCCGTAGCGCAGACTCCATTTGGATGATTATCCATTATTGTCGGACAATTATTTTTTCATCCGAATAAATAAGGCCACTAACTGAAGTTGCTGAAAGTATTGGCTGTAAAACTGAAGACAAGAGAATGGCGTGCAACTAAATGGCCACTACGGAATTCAGTTATCTCCATATCAAAAAGCCAAACAAACTCAATACATTCAAATGGATATCACTGAGCTATATATCCAGTGATGCATTATCCTTATGTCCTGAAACTTGTATCAGAATTGAAATAAATCTGTTGCCAAGTGCATAACTGCAGACTATGTTCTGGGATCGCTCAATGAAGAGCCGACCATTATCAGGTGTGCAGGGATGCGAAAGTCCAAGCGTTTGGGTGCTGTCCGTTATTCGTTTAAACCTGTAGCAAGCGGCGCTCTTTGTGCGTTGTCTTTTACGTTTGGCTGCTCTGCCTACGCGGATTATGTCGAGCAGGGCAAACCGGGTGACGCTGCCAGTTGGCGTTCGGCAGAATTCCAGAGCGACTGGGGCCTGGGGCGTATTCAGGCTGATCAGGCCTACGCCGCTGGCATCACTGGCTCAGGCGTCAAGATCGGTGCGCTGGACTCGGGTTTCGACCCTTCCCACCCTGAAGCCACGCCATCCCGCTACCACGCAGTCATCGCTACCGGCACCTACGTTGACGGTTCGCCGTTCAGCATCACCGGCGCCATCAACCCGAACAACGACACCCACGGCACGCACGTCACCGGCACCATGGGCGCGGCGCGCGATGGCGTCGGCGTGCATGGCGTGGCGTACAACGCACAGATCTACGTCGGCAACACCAATCAGAACGACAGCTTCCTGTTCGGCCCGAGCCCGGACCCGCAGTATTTCAAGGCGGTGTATGGGGCGCTGGCGGATGCCGGAGTACGCGCCATTAACAACAGCTGGGGCAGCCAGCCATCCGACGTGACCTACGCCACCGAGGCAGGTGTGCGTGCGGCCTACGCTCAGCACTACAACCGTGGAACCTGGCTGGACGAAGCGGCGAACGTCTCGCGCAAGGGCGTGATCAACGTGTTCAGTGCAGGCAACAGCGGTTACGCCAACGCCAGCGTGCGGGCGTCGTTGCCGTATTTCGAGCCAGACCTCGAAGGCCACTGGCTGGCTGTGTCGGGCCTCGACAGCAGCAATGGCCAGCGCTACAACCAGTGCGGCCTGTCCAAATACTGGTGCATCACCATGCCCGGACGACTGATCAACGGCACCGTGCCCGGCGGCGGTTACGGGATCAAGTCCGGCACCTCAATGTCTGCACCGCACGCCACCGGGGCGCTGGCACTGGTGATGGAACGCTTCCCGTACCTGAACAACGAGCAGGCGCTGCAAGTGTTGCTGACCACCGCCACCCAGCTCGATGGCTCGGTCACTCAGGCACCGACCAACAGCGTGGGCTGGGGCGTGGCCGATCTTGAGCGGGCGATGCGCGGTCCCGGTCAATTGCTCGGCACCTTCGACGCCAACCTGGGTGCCGGTGTGAGTGATGTATGGAGCAACGATATTTCCGATCAGGCGCTGCTTCAGCGTCAGGCCGAAGACACTGCCGAGCAGGCCACCTGGCAGCAAACCCTGATCAGCAAAGGCTGGCAAAACGGCGTTGCCAGCACCGCCAGCCAGCAGGACCAAGCCGATTACGCCACCGGCACCGCGCGTGCCGCCGCAGCCGCTCAGCGTCCGTACCAAGGCAGCCTGATCAAATCCGGTGCCGGTCGACTGATTCTGCAAGGTGCCAACACCTATCGAGGCGATACCCTGGTCAATGGCGGCGTGCTGTCGGTCAACGGCTCGCTGGTTTCCGCTGTGCAGGTCAATGCGGGCGGCACGCTGGGCGGTAACGGCCAGATCGGTGGGCTGACAGCGCGCAGTGGCGGTATCGTTGCGCCGGGTAATTCCATCGGTACGTTGCAGGTCAACGGTGATGTCACCCTGCAACCGGGTTCGACCTACGCCGTTGAGCTTTCGCCCACCGCCAGTGACCGCATCGTCGCCACTGGAAGCGCCACCGTGTCAGGCGCGAACATGACGCTGGCGCTGGAGAACGCGACGCCGGTGGCCTTGAGTTCTGCACCGATCCAAAGCGTCGTAGGTCGCCAGTACAACGTGCTGCAAGCCGCCAATGGCGTGAACGGCCAGTTCGGCTCAGTGACTTCGAACTACGCGTTTCTGGGTGGCCGACTCGACTACGCAGCCACCGGCGTCGCGCTGAACGTCGAGCAAACCAGCGCATTCAGCAGCGTCGCCCAAACCCCGAATCAATCTGCCGTAGCAACCGCTGCCGAACAACTTGGCGCAGGCAACGCGGTGTACGAAAACCTGTTGCTGACTCAAAGCGCAGCTGCTGCCCGAGATAGCTTTCAGCAACTGTCCGGCGAGATCTACCCGGCCATTGGCAGCGTGCTGATCAACGACAGCCGGCAGATCCGCGATGCAGTGGGTGAGCGTCTCGGGGCCAGCGTATTCGGCACGGATGGCAACACGGCCACACAAGATAATGTCTGGATCAAAGCCCTGGGTGCCTGGGGCAAGACCGACTCGCGTGACGATACCGCCGGTTACACCACCTCGATTGGCGGCCTGCTGGCCGGTGTCGATGGCAACCTTGCCGATGACACACGTCTGGGCGTGGTCGCGGGCTACAGCGACAGCTCATTGAACATGGGCTCCGGCACGCATTCCCGGGCTTCGGTGGACAGCTACCACCTGGGCGCTTACCTCGGCCATGAAATCGGCGCACTGCGCCTGACCCTCGGCGGCGCGCACAGTTGGCATCGTATCGATGCACAACGCGACGTGCAGGTCGGCGGCGCAGCGGGCAAGGAGAAAACCAAACACGACGCACAGAGCACCCAAGTGTTCACCGAGGCGGCGTATCGCATCCACTTGCAACCCGCGACCCTTGAGCCGTTCGCCAATCTGGCCTACGTCCACCTCAACACCGACAGCTTCTCCGAGAAGGGTGACGCGGCGGCCCTGTCTGCCGGTAGCGATAACCGCGATGCGGTGCTGAGCACTCTCGGTGTACGGGCGCTGAAAACCATCGCGATCAGCGACCGACAGAAAATCGACCTGTCGGGCAGCCTCGGCTGGCAGCACAACCTGAGCAACACCGATTCCGAGCAGCACCTGGCATTTGCCTCGGGCGGTGGCAGTTTCGGTATCGAAAGCTCGCCGCTGGTCCGTGACGCCGCGCTGGTCGGTGCTCATGCCAGCGTAGCGTTGAGCAAGGACGCCAGGGTCAGCCTCGACTACAGCGGCCAACTGGCCAGCCGGGAAAAAAGCCACGGTGTCGGCCTGAGCCTTAACTGGCAGTTCTAAACCCGGCAGCACCTAAACCAACCCTCAAACCAACCCCCCAACCAAAAAGAACGACGCGCATGCAGATGCATGCGCGCGGAGATTCGTGCGCGTTAACTAAGGACGGTCGTTTCATGAAAGATGCATCCACCACTCGACACACCTCTGTCAAACCCCTCGGTCAGGCCATTCGCGCCATCAACCGCGCCTCTTGCGGCGCACTGGCCTGCTACCTCGCGACCTTGGGCGTGGCACATGCCGCACCCTATGTGGAAGCAGGGCAGGCGGGCAATGCTGCCAGCTGGCGCAGCGCCGAATTCAATGCCGACTGGGGGCTGGGCGCGATCAATGCCGATCAAGCCTACGCCGCTGGCTACTCCGGCAAGGGCATCAAACTGGGCATCTTCGACCAGCCGGTCTATGCCCCGCATCCAGAGTTTTCCAGCACCAACAAGGTGATCAACCTGGTCACCAGCGGTATCCGTGAATACACCGACCCGTACATCCCGGTGAAGGCGGGCGACGCGTTCCGCTACGACGGCGCACCGACTCTGGACTCCGGCGGCAAACTCGGGAACCACGGTACCCACGTGGGCGGCATCGCCGGTGGCGATCGTGATGGCGGGCCGATGCATGGCGTGGCTTACAACGCGCAAATCATCAGCGCCGACAACGGCGACCCAGGCCCGGAAGACGGCATCGTGCTGGGCAACGACGGCGCGGTGTATCAGGCTGGCTGGAACGCGCTGGTCAACAGCGGCGTACGGGTCATCAACAACAGCTGGGGCATCGGCATTACCGACCGTTTCAGCAAGGGCGGTCGCGATCCGGCGTTCCCGCACTTCACCGTGCAGGACGCGCAAGTGCAGTTCGACCAGATCCGCCAGATCCTCGGCACGCGTCCGGGTGGCGCGTATCAGGGTGCCATCGACGCGGCACGCAGCGGCGTGGTGACCATCTTCGCCGCAGGCAACGACTACAACCTCAACAACCCCGACGCAATGGCCGGACTCGGCTATTTCGTACCGGAGATCGCCCCCAACTGGCTGACCGTCGCCGCCCTGCAACAAAACCCCGACGCCGCCGCAGCTGCAACCACGCCGTATACCCTGAGCACCTTCTCGTCGCGCTGCGGCTACACCGCCAGCTTCTGCGTTTCGGCACCGGGCACGCGCATCTACAGCTCGGTCCTTAACGGCACCAGCCTGGCAGACCTCACCGTCGGTTGGGCCAACAAGAACGGCACCTCGATGGCCGCACCTCATGTCGCAGGCAGTATGGCTGTGCTGATGGAGCGCTTCCCGTACATGACCGGCGCGCAGGTCGCCGACGTGCTGAAGACCACCGCCACCGACCTTGGCGCACCGGGCGTCGACGCGCTATACGGCTGGGGCATGATCAACCTCGGCAAGGCTATCAACGGCCCGAGCATGTTCGTGACCGAGGCAGATATTCCTGCCGAATTCCGCATCGACGGCGCCTACGGCGACAGCCAGTTCGTGGCTGACCTGCCCGGTGTCGGCGCGATTGTCGACGCAGGCAAACCGACCCAACGCACCTGCACCGGGCCGCAATGCGGGCTGGATGTGTGGAGCAACGGCATCTCCGGTCACGGCGGACTGACCAAGCAAGGCATCGGCACCCTGGTGCTGAGCGGGGCCAACAGCTACAGCGGCCCGACGCTGGTCAATCAAGGACGCCTGGCCATCAACGGCTCGCTGGCCTCTGCCGTCACCGTCAACAATGGCGGCATTCTGGGTGGCAACGGTAGCATCGCGTCGCTGAACGCCAACCGTGGCGGCACAATTGCACCGGGCAACTCCATCGGCACCCTGCAAGTGGCGGGCAACCTCAACCTGGCACCGGGCTCGACCTACGCGGTTGAATTCTCGCCCACCGCCAGCGACCGCATTGTGGTCGGCGGCACCGCGACCGTGAGTGGCGCCAACATGGCCCTGTCTCTGGAAAACGACAACGCAGCACTGCTCAGCAGCAACCAGACCCGCAGCGTTCTGGGTCAGCAGTTCAACGTACTGCAAGCGGCTGGCGGCATTCAGGGTCAGTTCGGTTCGGTGACGGATAACTACGCATTCCTCGACGGCAACCTGAATTACACAGGCACTGGCGTAACCCTGGCCCTGGAGCGCAATGGCGACAGCTTCGCCAGCGCGGCGCAAACGTCCAATCAACGCAGCGTGGCCCAAGCCATTGAGCAACTGAGTGCGGGCAACTCCGTCTATGAGAGCATCATCCTCAGCCAGGACGCCGCCAGCGCACGCCGCGCATTCACCCAACTGTCCGGCGAAGTGCACCCGGCCATCGCCACGCAATTGATCAACGACAGCCGCCAACTGCGCGACGCCGTGGGTGATCGCCTGCGCGTCGAAGGCCTGTACGACCAGCCAGCACCGGGCACTGAAGATAACTCGGTGTGGGTCAAAGCGCTGGGTGCCTGGGGCAAAAATAGCGGCAGTAGCGACAGCGCCAGCTCGACCTCATCGCTGGGCGGCCTGCTGGCAGGCGTCGACGGCCTGATCAGCGAACACACCCGTCTGGGCGCGATGGCAGGTTACAGCGATACCTCGCTGAGCCTGGGCGACGACACCCACTCGCGGGCCTCGGCAGACAGCTACCACCTGGGCGCCTACATCGGCCACGAACAGGGCGCACTGCGCCTCACCGCAGGCGCGTCGCACAGCTGGCACCGCATCGACGTGAAACGCGATCTGCAATTCGGCGCGTTTTCCGACCGTCAGAAGGTCAAGCGTGACGCCCAGTCAAGCCAGGTCTTCACCGAAGCCGCCTACCGCCTGAACCTGCAACCGCTGGCACTGGAGCCATTCGCCAACCTGGCTTACGTCCACTTCGACAGCGACAGCTTCACCGAAAAAGGCGGTGCCACGGCCCTCAAAGGCAGCGACGACACCCGCGACACCGTGCTCTCGACCCTGGGCATGCGCGCCGGAAACCGCTTCAACCTCAACGACACACAAAAACTCGACGTCTCCGCCACCCTCGGCTGGCAGCACAACCTGAGCGACACCTCGTCGGAACAACACCTGGCCTTCGCCAGCGCCGGCAACAGCTTCAACGTACAAAGCGTCTCCATGGACCGCGACGCCGCCGTAGTCGGTGCCCGCGCCAGCCTGGCGTTGGGCAAGGATGCACGCATCAACCTGGACTACAACGGCTTGCTCGGTGCGCGGGATAAAACCCACGGCGTGGGCTTGTCGCTGGATTGGCAGTTCTGATGGAGGATGCCTGCGGGGTGCAGTAGCCGCGCAGGCACTCGGTAATACCTATCGTGCCAATGCTCCGCGTTGGCACGCATCTCGTGACGCTCTGCGTCATATCCAACCATCACGCGAATGCTGGATCACTCATAAGTCCAAGCTTCTGCCCGCAGGGCGTAGGAGCGAACTTGTTCGCGATCTGCCGGGAACCGGCAGCAAAACCTATGCGTGCGGTACATCCTCTGCGAACCAAGTTTCAGGCTTGGCCTATCCATGCCGCCACCAGATCACCTCAACAAACAAAATTTGATGGCCTAATAGCATCATGGTAAAACCTTGCAACAGACACCCGTCTGCACTCGCTAAGGAATAGCCATGAAAAAGACAGGGACAGGCTTCGTCGCCATACTCGCATTCCTCTGTACCTTCTCCGCAAACGCCAGAGAAACCCAGGTAACAGACGCCTCAATCGTCAAAGCCATCATCCAGGAATCCATCGACAGCTACCCCGGCCGCTGCCCGTGCCCCTACAACTCTGCCAGCAATGGCAGTCAATGTGGCAAACGCAGCGCGTACAGTCGCAAAGGCGGTTACGCACCGATCTGCTACAAGGAAGATGTCACCAAAGAAATGATCAGCGACTACCGACGCCGTCTGAAAGACTGATTCCGTAAAAACACGATGGTCGTCACCCAGCGTCACGACCATCACGCCACATTCAACCCAACCGAGAGACAGGCAACACAGCCCGCCACCACGACTTCGCCAAGCGGTGCGGCCGTGCATCAACCTGCATCTGCGGATGCGCTAACACTATAGGCATGTCCCGCAACCGTATCCACGGCTCGCCGTGCCAGTGCAACATACTCACCGACAACCCCGGCCACTGCAGCATGCTCAGGTGCGGCGTGCAGTCATCAAACGGCACCTGCCCATCCCGCAACGCAGGCACCACCTCGTTGGTTAGCCACTGCCGCAACCCACGATTCTCCGCATGGTAGTGATGCACCATCATCGCGTACGCCCCTGACTCACTGACCATCAGCTCTGACTGCGCTTCGCCGTGCAGGTCGAGCGTGATCATTCGATGCTGGTCAGCGTCCAGCTTGCGCAGCGTCCGCTCGTTCAACGGCCAGCCGATCATGCGACCCAGATCACGGGCGCTGAACCAGGGCTGGTTTTCGAGGAGGAGGGCGAGGAGTTGGCGGTTGTGGCGGTGGAAGGGGGTTGGGGTGAAACTGGCACACACCTCGCGCGGCTGACGAGCACTGGCCTGAAATAGATTGCTTAACATGCTGACCTCTACGTATGAACTGAAATGACGTTAAAGACCAACGTAGAGCGGGCGTAAGAAAACCCAACTGAGCGGATCAGCAAAGCCGAGATTCCCCGTTCAATTAGAACGATTGGAATCTGAAGCTATGCGTGAACTCGCTGCATCTACGTTGGGTGTTTCTTAGGCACCGACGCATATGATACTGGCGCTGGCAACGTGTCGATATCGGACTGGGGAGGGAGAGGATGTCAGGGGTTTCTGATCTTCAGGCGAGGTATCTGGCTCAGCAACCCATATCGTTCCAACGCTCCGCGTAGGAATGCAGTTCGCGACGCTCTGCGTCGCATTCTCAGGGCTGCTACATAAACACGACACTACCGACGCTTCGCTTTACCCATGCTGGCAATCTAGATACTGTTGTCGGACTTTTCCTACAAGGACGTTCGGCAATGCCTTCGCTCAATCAGATTTTCTTCGGTCCGCCCGGTACGGGGAAAACCTACGCCACAGTCGAAGCGACGTTGCAGATCCTTGATCAGCCTTTTCTTGCTAAGAATGCTGGTAGCCGATCAGCATTAAAAGCTCGGTTTGACGAGCTGCTCGCAGCAGGCGACGTGCGCTTTGTGACCTTTCATCAGAGCTTCAGCTACGAAGACTTTGTTGAAGGGCTTCGCGCTACGACTGATGAGCAAGGCCAGATCCGTTACGAAGTGGTTTCAGGCGTTTTCAAAAGCCTCTGCGAGTCAATTGCGAGTGAACTGAGCGGAAAATACCGAGCATTCAAAGTTGGTGATCGCTACGGCACAGGCTATAAGGTAATTCGAGCAAATGACGATATTATTGAGTTAGAAAAACCAAAAGGCAAGAATCTTGGCCTTGCTATGAGTCTACTTAATGCTCTGGCTGATGATGTTTCTCAAGGTGTACTGAGTATTAATGACTTGAGTACAGGTAGTTGGGAGGAAAAACTACCGAACTCTACTTATGATCCTTACTTGGTCAAAGGCTATCGCAATATCGTTCCCGTATTGATTGAGCACATGCTCAGCAAACGAAATGAAGATTTCCGGACGGCAGAGGTCGTTCAGAGTGAACGGTCAAAAGTTCTGATCATTGATGAGATCAACCGAGGCAATGTCTCACGCATCTTCGGCGAGCTGATTACCCTAATCGAACCTTCCAAGCGAGCAGGCGCATCAGAAGCACTTGAGGTTACGCTGCCTTACTCGAAAGAGCGCTTCAGCATCCCCAGCAACATTCACTTGATCGGCACCATGAACACATCTGACCGATCATTGGCTGCACTTGATGT
Organism: Pseudomonas sp. ICMP 3272; assembly: GCF_001466905.1. NCBI lineage: Bacteria > Pseudomonadati > Pseudomonadota > Gammaproteobacteria > Pseudomonadales > Pseudomonadaceae > Pseudomonas > Pseudomonas sp. ICMP 3272. Next base: position 24,555 of record NZ_LKEK01000056.1, on the reverse strand, counting down.
TGCCCTGCGTCGTCGCTTCACGTTCATTGAGGTGCCGCCTAACCCTGAGCTGCTTGAAGACATAGAGGTTGATGGCATCGCTATCGACGAATTGCTCAGTGTGATGAACCAGCGCATAGCCGTCCTTCTTGATCAAGATCATTGTCTGGGGCACGCGTACTTCATGCCTCTCGAAAGCGATCCGACATTGGAGCGGCTGGCAGGCATCTTTCGAGAGCAAATCCTGCCGCTACTTCAGGAGTACTTCTTCGAAGATTGGCAGCGTATCCAGTGGGTCCTCAACGATCAACGCAAGGCCTCGGAAAATAGTTTTCTGATTCAGCCGAGCCAAGACCTCATTGCGTTGTTTGGGGATACGGTCGAGGTTGGCCAGAGCAATGAGCGTTGGGAGTTGAATCTGCCAGCGTTCCAGAAGATTGAATCGTACCTGGGTGTGATTGATCACAACCTGAAAGTCGGTGCGCCGCTGGAAGCAAAAAACGTTAGAACGGATGGGGTAGATATAAGGCAGTCTGCCGATGGTCGTATCGATGTGTATCGCGGAAGTCAGCACATTAAGCCTGCAAAGCCACTGTTGCGCGAGCTTGCGAGCAAGCACGGCATTTCCATTACGTCCGCGTTGGGTACCGCGCTGAATACGCGAAGCCTCGGACGCAAGATCATCAAGTTTCTCAGCGAGCAGCAGGGGTGAAGACCACTGTCACGGTCCGAGAATATGCTCGGCTGACCACCAGCAATATTCCCAACCCGACGCTTGATGTAGCCCAAGTGTCTACCACTGCTTTTGACTGGCTCTGCGAAACCAGTTCCCGCTTTAGCAAGGCTGGCGCAGCACTGGTTCAAGTCGAAGGCCGCCGCTGGCTTAAACTCGACAACTACGTTGGCGCGCTGGAAACACCCTGCGGCACGCGGATCGAAATTCTGCCCAAACATTTCGAACAAGGTGACTGCATCCAGCAAAGCCGAGCTTTGCTGAGACGCATGATTCAGAAGTCATTAGACCTACCAACCCGAAAGGTCGGCGCAACCGCGTTACAGCGCTTCGATGCGCCCTTGACCGAATGGGTAATGAGCAGCTTTCTGGAAGCGCTCGACCACCTCATCAAGCGCGGTCTTCGCTTCGACTACCAACGAGTCGAAGAGGAACAGCGATATTTGCGCGGCCAACTCAACACCGCCCGTCAAATGCGCCAACCTCCTGGCCGACAACACCACTTCCAAATTCGTCACGACGTATTCCTGCCCGACCGGCCCGAGAACCGCCTTCTCAAAACAGCGTTAGACATCGTTTGTAAAACTACTCAAGACCCCAGTAACTGGCGTCTCTCCCACGAACTGCGCTCGTTGTTGCTAGAAATCCCAAACAGCCGAGACACCACTCAAGATTTCAAACAGTGGCGTCACGACCGGCTCATGGCCCATTACCAGCCGGTAAAGCCTTGGTGCGAACTCATCATCCAACAGCAGACACCACTGGCAGTTGCAGGCGAATGGCAGGGCATGAGCTTACTGTTCCCGATGGAGAAACTGTTTGAACGCTACGTGGCTGCGTGCCTAAAGGATTCACTACCGCCAGATGCAACGCTGCATACCCAGCGCAGCAGTGAGTATCTGTGCACCCATCAGGGCAAAACGGTCTTTCAGCTACGGCCTGACTTGATGATTACTCAAGGGGAGAAGAGCTGGGTTCTGGACACCAAATGGAAGCGGCTGGACAGCGAGCTGGGTAGCAAAAATTATGGCCTGAGCCAGGCTGATTTTTATCAAATGTTTGCGTATGGTCAAAAGTATCTGGGCGGGCAGGGGGATTTGGTGCTGATTTATCCGAAGCGGAGGGCGTTTCAGGAAGCGTTGCCGGTTTTTGAGTTTTCGGAGGGGTTGAGGTTGTGGGTGGTGCCGTTTGATTTGGAGTTGCGGCGGATAATCGCTATAGTGGGGATGAGCGGAAATTCATAAGTATTATGCTTGTTTCAAAGATTTTTGCAGCTGCTTATTTTTGGTAAGTAAAGTCAGTGCTATAAATGAAAGGAGTCTTGTATGCTAAATTGGAATTTGCTTTTAAATGAAGGTCGTAGAAAAGATAGATTAAAAACTAAAGATATTTCGGCGACAGCCAACGGACGATTTGAGATCGAGCGAGACTATGACCGGATTCTTTTTTCAGCACCTACAAGACGGCTCGCAGATAAAACTCAGGTTTTCCCACTAGATAAAAATGATAGTGTTCGTACTAGGCTTACCCACTCTCACGAAGTGGCTACACTGGCTAGAAGTATAGGTCTTCGTCTGGTTTACGAAAATATTGCGTTATTTAAGTCGGCCAAAAGTGCGGAGTTTTTACAGCGTAGTATACCCGCGCTGTTGGCCGCAATTGGCTTGGTCCATGATTTAGGTAACCCTCCTTTTGGGCATCAGGGTGAATACGCAATAAGAAATTGGTTTAAAAAACATGAGGATGAAGTCTTTTCTGGGGATAGTGAAGCTGCCCGGGATTTCTTGAATTTTGATGGTAATGCTCAGACAGTTCGGCTTGTGACTAAGCTTCAAATTCTTAATGACCAGTTTGGCTTAAATCTGACGTACGCCACTATCGCAGCTTTAATTAAATACCCTGTATCTACTAAAAATATTCATACTGACCGTTGGAAAAAGCAGGGCTTTTTTAAGTCCGAAGAAAAGATAGTCGATGAGGTCTGGGGCGAGACTGGACTTTCAGAAGGCGTCAGACACCCATTGACGTATATAATGGAGGCCTGTGATGATATCGCATACTCAGTTCTTGATGCTGAAGACACTGTGAAGAAAGGGTTGGCATCTTATTACGATCTTATAAGGTATCTTGAAAAAAATTGTGTTGATGATGAGGTGGCTATTAGCGTGATTGCATCCGCGAGGGCTCATAGTACTGAGTTTGAGAAGGGGAGTTTAAGTCCTCAAGAGTTAAATGATTGTTCTATGCAGATGTTTAGAGTTCACGCAATCACTGCGATGGTACAAGCTGTAGTCGAAAAGTTTTCAATGGTAGCAGATTCTTTCTTGGTCGGTGATCAAATCTACAAAGGCGTCATGAGTGTTTCTAAAGCTGCAAAATTTTGTAGTGTACTAAAAAACTTTGATATGGCTTATGGTTTTAAGCATAAAAGTGTTTTGGAGTTGGAATTGAGGGGTAATAATTATATTGAAGAAACGATGGATATGTTGTGGGTTGGAGTGCATGGTAGACTGAATAAGAAATTCAAATCTGAGACGCCTTTCGGGAAATATGTATACTCTAGAATTTCCGAAAGCTATCGTCGTATTTTTGACGACCCTAAGAACGATTTGTCAGTAGGTTACAAAGAAGCTCAGCTTCTTGCTGACGCTATCTCCGGAATGACAGATAGTTACCTAGTAGCCTTGCACGCAGAGTTAAAACCTCTTTATGATAGACATTGCGCCTAGTAATCAAGCCTTCAAGAAGCGGGTTATAAGATTTTTTAGCTCGGTCAAGCGTGCTAGCGTCACTAATTTTATTGGTGACCTTTCTAATGCCGGAGAAGTACTTGTGTTTGGTGGGCTGTTAAGGGATATAGCCCTGTTTGGTACGAAGAATTTTAATTCTGATATTGATCTCGTAGTTGATTGTTCAAGTGATCGTTTGAGAGATTTCTTTATGATCTGTGAGCATGATTTTAGTCAAAATAAGTTTGGAGGCTATAGATTAGAGGTTGGTGGGTGGTCTGTTGATGTATGGCCTATTCGTGAGACCTGGGCATTTAATAATGCAGGGATAGCTTATCGCGGTCACGATAGTTTGCTTTTAACCACTATTACAAATTGGGACGCTGTTGTTTTTTCATTTAAAGAAAAAAAAATAATATCGGGACCGTATTATCTTGACTCTCTAAAAATGGGTGAGTTGGATATTGTTCTTGTGGATAACCCTAATAGTGCCAGTGTTCTGATGCGTGTGATCAAAGCCGTATGTGATAAGCGCGCAAAAATATTAATGCCCAGAATGCTTGGCTATTTAAAAGAGGAACTGCCTAAGTGGACTGCTAATCAGGTGTTAGATGCCCAAGAAGAATTTTTAGGAAGAGTGTATCTTTCTGCTACTGAATTCTATAATTTTAGAGATGAGGTTTTTTCTCTAAAAGAAGACCTGTTTGGGAGCAGTGTGCTAGTGAAAGGGCGTAACTTTTCTTTTGTGTTTTACGAATGACTTTGCTAAATGTTTTCAGTTGCTAAGCTATCCTGGGAACAGATAGTCGCAGCTTAGAGTATTACTGGCACCGTACGGTATAAACTTTTTATAAAATTGATAGCTGTAAAGGCCAGCAACTTCCATTGCTGGCCTTTGTTTTAGCTTAATCCCAGCTCAACGCCCCACCAGTCTGATACTCAATAACCCGAGTCTCAAAGAAGTTCTTCTCTTTCTTCAAGTCCATAATTTCACTCATCCAAGGAAACGGATTCGTCGTCCCCGGATACTCTTCCTTCAGCCCAATCTGGCTCAAACGACGGTTAGCGATAAACTTCAGATAGTCCTCCATCATCGCCGCGTTCATGCCTAGCACGCCGCGGGGCATGGTGTCGCGGGCGTATTCGATTTCCAGCTGGGTGCCTTGCAGGATCATCTGCGTGGCTTCTTCTTTCATCTCGGCATCCCACAGGTGCGGGTTTTCGATTTTGATCTGGTTGATCACGTCGATGCCGAAGTTCAGGTGCATGGACTCGTCGCGCAGGATGTACTGGAACTGCTCGGCGACGCCGGTCATTTTGTTGCGGCGGCCCATGGAGAGGATCTGGGTGAAGCCGCAATAGAAGAAGATGCCTTCCAGTACGCAGTAGTAGGCGATCAGGTTGCGCAGCAGCTCTTTGTCGGTTTCGACGGTGCCGGTTTCGAACTTTGGATCGGAGATCGAACGGGTGTACTTCAGGCCCCAGGCTGCTTTTTTAGCGACCGATGGGATCTCGTGGTACATGTTGAAGATCTCGCCTTCATCCATGGCCAGCGATTCGATGCAGTACTGGTAGGCGTGGGTGTGGATCGCCTCTTCGAAGGCTTGGCGCAGGATGTACTGGCGGCACTCCGGGTTGGTGATCAGGCGGTACACGGCCAGTACCAGGTTGTTGGCAACCAGCGAGTCGGCAGTGGAGAAGAAGCCCAGGTTGCGCATGACGATGCGGCGCTCGTCGTCGGTCAGGCCTTCCGGGTTTTTCCAGAGGGCGATGTCGGCGGTCATGTTGACTTCTTGCGGCATCCAGTGGTTTGCGCAACCGTCCAGGTACTTCTGCCAGGCCCAGTCGTACTTGAAAGGTACGAGCTGGTTGAGGTCGGCGCGGCAGTTGATCATCATTTTTTCGTCAACGGCGACGCGGGCGCTGGCGCCTTCGAGTTCGGCCAGGCCTTCAGCGACGTCCAGTGCGTCCAGCGCTTTCTTGGCGCGGATCAGGGCAGCGGAGTCTGCGGCGGTTACGGCGCGGGCTTCCTGGGCTGCGAGGCCACCGGCGCTGTCGAGGCGGTCCATGTTGGCTTCGTTGGCATGACCGGCGTTGGTCGCTTTGGCGACTACTTCGCCGTCTTCCTTATCGAATTCGTCCCAGCTCAGCATGGTGATGAGGCTCCTGCTTAGGGGTCGCCTTGGCGCCCGTGATTAGATTTCAAGATGTGGTGCGCCGACGTCACGTGGAAGACGAAGGCACTGGAGTATGGGAATTACCTGATTACTGATGCTGCGATTGACCGGCTATTGGGTGGTCGGTCGTTCGCTCGATTTGCTGCCGTGGCAACGCCCGACAGGCGAGCAAAGCGAATGATCTGGATTGCTTTGAGGTGAGCCAGCTTTGCGTATGCAAATGGTCATTTGAGTACCCTGAAGCGAGCGCGGGATTATACAGATTTTGCCCGGCACTTGGTTATCCATGAGTAATTTTCGGCGAGAGCTTCACGCTTTTTCTTACCCGTTTCAACATCGGATCGGATCAGGCTAAAACACAGGGAAAAATTCAGGCGAATCCCTTATCTAGTGTTTTTTACATTTCGAAACGCAGGATATAGTGCTGGTGGCTTTTGGGCAACCGGATCATTTGCCGCACCTTGGTGCGGTTTTTTTGACCTTTTTTGGCTTCATTTTTTTCAGTAGTGCCTTCAAGCTGCGGCAACCGGGCGCTTCCGAGTGGATGACTTTTTGAAGGCAGTCTGTCTTCGCTGGATTTCAGGCTGTTTAAAAGAGTTTGATTCGACGAGCGGTTTAGGTTTCCGGGAAGGTTTGGGCAATGAAGCCGCATTCTGAATGCATCTGCGGCGGCGTCGCGTTTGGCTTTATCTGGTTGCGCGACTGAGTAGTGATCGAACTTTGAGCAGCGTCTATCGGACGAGCATCAGACCTCTTTATTGCTATAGATTTTCAGCAGTTCTTCGCGGGTTAGAAGAGGGCGTTCGGCGTCGAGTGGGGTGCTGTCAAAACCTGCCAAGCGTAGGCTGGCTGCATAGTTGGATCTACGCACCTTGGCGTAATACTCTTTTTTGGTCTGAAGCGAGGGTGGAGGCATGCGGCACCTCTGACGTTTTGAATTATTCACCAATGTAGCAAAAACACAGTGAGCTGATCGGTTCGACAGGTTCGTTATGGCGAAGATGTGACGCAGAGCGTCACGAAAGGCATTCCTACGCGGAGCATTGGAACGATAATTACCGTTGTCTGAACAGCGCTTTCCTCCGCGCAGCAAAAAGCCCCTTTTCAGGGGCTTTTTGCATACTGCAGTCAGGTGTTTGAACGCTAACCCTTACTGGCAAGCCTCACAATCCGGCTCGTCGATTGCGCAAGCCTTTGGCACTGGGGCCGGGCCGGCCGGTGCTGCTTCGGTTGGACGCGGGGCGGTGATCGCCGAGTCGTCCGGGCCGTGGCCGCCGCTCGATACTGCGTTGAGCTTGCCGGTGTTGACGGTGGACTTCTCGGTGCTGGTCGCGGCCAGGGCACGGAGGTAGTAAGTGGTTTTCAGACCACGGTACCAGGCCATGCGGTAGGTCACGTCCAGCTTCTTGCCCGATGCGCCAGCGATGTACAGGTTCAGCGACTGAGCCTGGTCGATCCACTTCTGACGACGGCTTGCCGCGTCGACGATCCACTTGGTGTCCACTTCGAAGGCAGTCGCGTAAAGCTCCTTGAGCTCCTGCGGGATGCGCTCGATCTGTTGTACCGAACCGTCGTAGTACTTCAGGTCGTTGATCATGACCGAGTCCCACAGGTCGCGGGCCTTGAGGTCGCGAACCAGGTACGGGTTGATCACGGTGAATTCGCCGGACAGGTTCGATTTCACATACAGGTTCTGATAGGTCGGTTCGATCGACTGCGACACGCCAGTGATGTTGGCGATGGTGGCGGTCGGTGCGATGGCCATGATGTTCGAGTTACGGATACCTTTCTGCACACGGGCACGAACCGGCGCCCAGTCCAGGGTTTCCTTCAGGTCGACATCAATGTACTTCTCGCCACGCTGCTCGATCAGGATCTGCTGCGAATCCAGCGGCAGGATGCCTTTGGACCACAGCGAACCCTGGAACGTCTCGTAGGCACCGCGCTCGTCGGCCAGGTCACAGGACGCCTGGATGGCGTAGTAGCTGACCGCCTCCATGGACGTGTCGGCGAACTGCACCGCAGCATCGGAACCGTACGGGATGTGTTGCAGGTACAGCGCGTCCTGGAAGCCCATGATGCCCAGGCCGACCGGACGGTGGCGCAGGTTGGAGTTCTTGGCCTGCGGTACCGAGTAGTAGTTGATGTCGATCACGTTATCGAGCATGCGTACTGCTACATCGACGGTGCGCTTGAGCTTGTCGGTGTCCAGCTTGCCGTCGACGATGTGGTTCGGCAGGTTGATCGAGCCCAGGTTGCAGACCGCGATCTCGTCCTTGTTGGTGTTCAGGGTGATCTCGGTGCACAGGTTCGAGCTGTGAACCACGCCCACGTGCTGCTGAGGGCTGCGCAGGTTGCACGGGTCCTTGAAGGTCAGCCATGGGTGGCCGGTTTCGAACAGCATCGAGAGCATCTTGCGCCACAGATCCTTGGCCTGGATGGTCTTGAACAGTTTGACCTTGCCTGGGTATTCGGTCAGCGCTTCGTAGTACTCGTAACGCTCCTGGAAGGCCTTGCCGGTCAGGTCGTGCAGGTCCGGTACTTCGGATGGCGAGAACAGGGTCCACGGGCCGTCGTCGAAGACGCGCTTCATGAACAGGTCAGGGATCCAGTTGGCGGTGTTCATGTCGTGGGTACGACGACGGTCATCACCGGTGTTCTTGCGCAGCTCGATGAACTCTTCGATGTCCATGTGCCAGGTTTCCAGGTAGGCACAGACAGCGCCCTTGCGCTTGCCGCCCTGGTTGACTGCAACGGCGGTGTCGTTGACCACTTTCAGGAACGGTACGACGCCTTGCGACTTGCCGTTGGTACCCTTGATGTACGAGCCCAGCGCACGAACCGGTGTCCAGTCGTTACCCAGGCCGCCTGCGAATTTGGACAGCATGGCGTTGTCGTGGATCGCGTGGTAGATGCCCGACAGGTCATCCGGCACGGTGGTCAGGTAGCAGCTGGACAGCTGTGGACGCAGAGTACCAGCGTTGAACAGCGTCGGGGTCGAGGACATGTAGTCGAACGACGACAGCAGGTTGTAGAACTCGATGGCGCGGTCTTCACGGGCTTTCTCTTCGATTGCCAGGCCCATGGCCACACGCATGAAGAAGATCTGCGGCAGTTCGAAACGCACGCCATCCTTGTGGATGAAGTAACGGTCGTACAGGGTTTGCAGGCCCAGGTAGGTGAACTGCTGATCGCGCTCGTGGTTGATCGCCTTGCCGAGTTTTTCGAGGTCGAATTCGGCCAGCACAGGGTTGAGCAGTTCGAACTTGATACCGGCGGCGACGTAGGCAGGCAGCGCCTTGGCGTACAGGTCGGCCATTTCGTGGTGGGTGGCGCTGTCGGCGACACCGAGGAAACCCAGGCCTTCGGCGCGCAGGGTGTCCATCAGCAGGCGGGCGGTGACGAACGAGTAGTTCGGCTCACGCTCGACCAGGGTACGTGCGGTCATGACCAGTGCGGTGTTGACGTCTTTCAGCGCCACGCCGTCGTACAGGTTTTTCAGGGTTTCGGTCTGGATCAGGTTGGCGTCGACTTCAGCCAGGCCTTCACACGCTTCGGTAACGATGGTGTTCAGGCGACCCATGTCCAGCGGCGCAAAGCTGCCGTCGGCGAGGGTGATGCGGATCGACGGGTGAGCCTGGACCTGATCTTCAGGGGCGCGAACGGCACGCTCCTTGGCGCGCGAATCACGGTAGATGACGTAGTCGCGAGCCACTTTCTGCTCGCCGGCACGCATCAGCGCCAGTTCGACCTGATCCTGGATTTCTTCGATGTGGATGGTGCCGCCCGAAGGCATGCGCCGTTTGAACGTGGCGCTGACCTGTTCGGTCAGGCGTGCAACGGTGTCGTGGATGCGCGACGAGGCGGCAGCGTTGCCGCCCTCAACTGCAAGAAACGCCTTGGTGATGGCAACGGTGATCTTGTCATCCGTGTAAGGAACGACAGTGCCGTTACGCTTGATCACGCGCAGTTGACCGGGAGCAGTGGCAGACAGGTCCTGTGGGGTCTGGCTGGCCTGCGGCGCGCCGGTCGGCGAGTTCTCGCGAGTTGTGTCTGTTTGCATGTGTGACTCCACGTTCCTTTAAGTTTGTTCGGGCATTGCTGCCCACCGTTTCGTTTCGAGCAGTAAGTCGCAAAAGGCGACTCAAGGGCTCCAAAACGAAGGTGGAAGCGGGAGGTGAAGCCGCTTCCAGGTTTTGAAGCCAAAAAGGACCGGGCTGTGCCCGATCCTTTGAAAATCTGATGAAGAATGCGTGTTCGATGTTGCAAAACGTGTACGGGATGGCTCTGGCTCAAGCGCGAGCGGTTTGGGTGCCTAAACTGGCTTGAAGTTCAACCCCTCAGACGCAACAAAAATGCTTGAATTTCCCATTTGAGTTGTGCTGGTGTTTTTGCGCAAAACCCCACATGTAGGGTGTGTCTCGTCGCCGGGCTACAAGATAATGCGTTTTGGACATGAATTGCAACGCACCGCCTGTGGATAAAGTGTGTGTAGTTTGTGTATGAATCGCACACCATGCGTGTAGGCCGCATAACTACTGGATCGTGACCGTTTGTCACCGATTTCTGTAGGTGCTGGCGACAGGTTGCTGATTTTTGAGGGCGCGAACCCTATCACAAAAAAACGCTGCTGCAAGACCTGTCTGGCATGTGATGTGCTAAGCCGCGTCGGGTGTCGTGCGAGGCGGGCGGCGGTTGCTACACTCGCCTGCGACGCGGTGCCGCAACCCTTGTTTTGAATAACAACAATGGGTCAATCACAACAAGGGGAGATTGCTTTGGAGCCACACACCTGGCATGTACTGATTGTCGAAGATGACCAGCGACTGGCCGAGCTGACCAGCGATTACCTGCACAACAACGGCCTGCGCGTGAGTATTGAGGGCAATGGCGCGCTGGCGGCGGCGCGAATCATTGCCGAACAGCCGGATCTGGTGATTCTTGACCTGATGCTGCCCGGCGAGGACGGTTTCAGTATCTGTCGCTCGGTACGTGACCGTTACGACGGGCCGATTCTGATGCTCACCGCGCGCACCGATGACACCGATCATATTCAGGGGCTCGATACCGGGGCTGACGATTTCGTCTGCAAACCGGTGCATCCGCGCGTGCTGCTGGCGCGTATTCATGCCTTGCTGCGCCGCAGTGAAGCGCCGCAGGTGCCTGCTGCAGAGCTGCGGCGGTTGGTGTTCGGCCCGTTGGTGGTGGACAACGCCCTGCGCGAGGCCTGGCTGCGCGAGCAGAGCATCGAACTGACCGGCGCCGAATTCGACCTGCTGTGGCTGCTGGTGGCCAACGCCGGGCGCACGCTGTCCCGCGAGGAAATCTTCACTGCGCTGCGCGGTGTGGGTTATGACGGGCAGGATCGCTCTATCGACGTGCGTATCTCGCGCATCCGCCCGAAAATCGGCGACGACCCCATCCACCCGCGTCTGATCAAGACCGTGCGCAGCAAGGGCTATCTGTTTGTGCCCGAAGCGGCGCAGGACATGAGCGGCCACGTGTTCAGCGGCTGACCTTATGAACTCGATCTTTCTGCGGATCTACGGCGGCATGCTCGGCGTACTGGTGCTGGTCGCGCTGCTTGGCGTGTTCGCCCTGCACGTGCTCAATCAGTCGCGCGGCGAGCAATACCGCGAACGTCTGGCCCACGGCACCTTTACGGTGATGGCCGATAACCTTGTGCCGCTCAACGACATCGAGCGCCGCCGCGCCCTGGCGATCTGGGAGCGCTTGCTGGGCATTCCCCTCAGCCTGCAAAGCATCGAGCAGGCTGGACTGGACAGCGGCGCGCGCAGTCGTCTGGCGCGTGGGCAGGTGGTGGTCGAGCAGATCGGCCCGCACGCCGCCAGGGTCTATCGTCAGTTGAGCGACAAGGAACCGCTGCTGCTGAGCGGCGAGGTGCAGCAGATCACCGAGCAACTGGCGCGAGCCACTATTTACCTGCTGATCGACGAGCTGGTGCGCTTTCCGGTCGATGAGCAACCGGCACGCCTGCAAGCCCTGCGCATCGACAAGGGCTTTGGTTTCGACCTGCACCTGCTGGCGCTGGATCAGGCGGATCTGGACGATGACCAGCGCCGCCGTGTCTATGAGGGCGATACGGTCATGGCGCTGGGCAAGGGCGGCGACTCGATCCGCGTGCTGGCCGGAATCGTCGACACCAACTGGGTGCTGGAAATCGGCCCGCTGTATCAGATGAACCCCTATCCGCTGCATTGGCTGCTGGTGATCGCCTTGATGGGCCTGTGTTTTATCGGTCTGGTGGTGTACTTGCTGGTGCGGCGTCTGGAGCGGCGCGTGTTGGAGCTGGAAGCCGCAGCGACGCAGATCGCCCAAGGCAGCCTGCAAACCCGCGTGCCGACCGAGGGTTCCGACTCGGTGGGGCGTGTGGCGGCGGCGTTCAACAGTATGGCCGAGCACCTGCAACGCTCGCTGATGATCCAGCGCGAACTGGTACGCGCGGTGTCTCACGAGTTGCGCACGCCGGTTGCACGCTTGCGTTTCGGTCTGGAGATGGTCAGCGACGCCACCACTCTCGAGGCGCGGCGCAAATACATGCGCGGCATGGACAGCGATATTCAGGACCTCGACAAGCTGGTCGATGAAATGCTCACTTACGCGCGCCTTGAGCAGGGCGCGCCGACCCTGAATTTCCAGCGTGTCGATCTGGATGCGCTGATCGATCAGGTGATCGCCGAACTGGCACCCTTGCGCGCCGATGTGAGGGTTTCACGGGGCGAATGTTTGACCTCTGAAGAGGGCGAAGCAGCCTGGGTCGAGGCAGAACCGCGTTATCTGCATCGTGCGGTACAGAACCTGGTGAGCAATGCGATGCGCCATGCGGAAAACGAGGTGCGTATCAGTTACCGACTGGAGGCGCAGCAGTGCCGTATTGATGTGGACGACGACGGTCCCGGCGTTCCGGAAGAGGCATGGGAGCAGATTTTCACGCCGTTCATGCGTATCGATGACAGCCGCACCCGAGCGTCAGGCGGGCATGGGCTGGGCCTGTCGATTGTGCGGCGGATCATCCATTGGCACGAAGGCCGCGCGCTGATTGGCCATAGTGTCAGCTTGGGCGGCGCGTGTTTCAGCCTGTCCTGGCCGCGTACGCAGGTGCCGCGTTGAGTGCTCAGCTGTTCAGTGGTCCGCTTGAGCGCTTCGGGCAGACGTTGCTGGCGGCAGATGATTCGCGCCCTGATTCGCGCCCTGTAGTGGCGTTGTCTGATCTGCTGCAAGCCGAGCGGCTTGATCAGTTACTGCTGAGCATTTACGGGCCGCAGTTGATGCCCAGCCAATTGCCGGTGCTGGTGTCGCAGTGGGCCAAGTTTTACTTCATGCAGGCTATTCCACCGGTGCTGGTTGCCAGTCTGGTGCATGGCTGGCATTGGCCGTTGGCGCTTGAGCAGGTCGCACTGGCAGTGGATGAACGTGGCCTGCCGAATGGCGTTCGTTTGGCGGGTGAGGGAGAGGCCTGGCGGGGCATTCCGGCTGATCCGTTTCAACAGTTTGCCGGGTTGCTTGATGACAATCTGCAGCCCTTTATTGCCGCATTGAGCGCCTATGGCGGGCTGCCCTGCGCGGTGTTGTGGAGCAGCGCCGGGGATTATCTGGAGGGCTGCCTTGCTCAACTGGCCACGTGCAGTGATGTGTCGCTGGCTGCGGGGCTGGCGCTGTTAAGCGAGAAGAAAAGGCCGGACGGGCGCGCCAATCCTCTGTTTCAGGCGGTGCGTTACGTTCCGCAGGCGCAGGGTGGTGAACCGCGCAGGCAACGGCGTGTGTGCTGCCTGAGTCATCGGGTGGAGTGGGTCGGGCGTTGCGAGCATTGTCCGCTGTCCGGCTGATCAGCCTTCGACTGCGACCAGACTCAACAGATGATCGCCCAGCACACTGAACTGGCCGTCGAGTTCCTTGCCTGCGTGCCACTCGCTGGACAGATCGATCAGCAGGCGCAAGCGGGCGCTGCCGTCGGCGGACCACTCCAGCAGTTGCGCGTCTTCAAAATAGAAGCGCTTTTGCACGATGGGGTAGAGCGCCTTGAACAGCGCTTCCTTGATCGAAAAGGTCAGGGTCACGCGCAACGCGATCTGATCCTGCGGGCCTGCTGCCATGTCGGCCAGCTCGGCAGCCGTCAGAATTTCCCCGGCCAGTCGCGAGGCACGGTCATGGCTCAGCAGGTTTTCCGTGTCCAGCCCCAGCCCGCGCCATTGCCGCTTGTTCGCCACCACAGCGGCGGCCCAGCCGGTGCTGTGGGTGATCGAGCCACAGACATCAGCGGGCCAGACCGGCGCGCGGTCTTCACCCACCGCAGGAACATGCAGGCGGCCATCCAGTTGGCGCATGGCTTCGCGGGCACAGAGCCGACCGGCGAGAAATTCGACCTGACGCTTGGCGACCGAGCGCTGAATGCTCGCAGGCATCTGCACCGCACCACGCTGAAAGTCGCCGTCGACCAGCTTGAGCGGATCGAACCGCCCACTGACCAGCACCGCGCCCGGCAGCGCATGCGGCAACGGCCAGTGCTGAACGAGTTCGGGACAGCAGACGGGAAGGTCGGGTAATTGAGTCATGGGCGGCATTTTGCCGGGGGAACGGGTTTGAGGGAAGGGCACTGGTAACATCTGCGTCCTCTTGACGACGCAGAGCGTCGCGACCTGCATTCCCACGCTGGAGCGTGCGGAACGATAATCTCAACTATCGTGCGACGCTCCGCGTCGCATGCCTTTCCGGACGCTCCGCGTCCTCTTTGCCAGGTAGAGCAAAAAACTGGTCACACTTTCATCATTCCCTCCCACTCAATCGGGATGTACCGTTCGGGCCTCTGATGATTCAAGGATGAACTCATGGGCCGAAGCCGGTACACCATCACCCAACCTGAAAAGCCTCACTTCCTGACCTGCACAGTGGTGGAGTGGTTGCCGCTTTTTACCCGGCCTGTTCTGGTGGACATTCTGTTGAATGCCTGGCGCTATCAACAGGCTCATCAGGGACTGCAGCTCTTCGGGTATGTCGTCCTGGAAAACCATTTGCACTTCGTGGCCCAAGCGCCCGCTCTGGACAAATGTGTGAGTAGTTTCAAGTCGTTTACGGCTCGACAGATAATCGAAGCACTTGAGAACGCCAACGCCGAGAGCACGCTGGAGCGTCTGCGGTTCGTCAAGCGTCTGCACAAGAGTGACAGGGTTTATCAGGTCTGGCAGGAAGGGGCTCATGCGGAGCTGGTGTGGAATGAAGCGGTGATGCGTCAGAAGCTCGATTACATTCACCATAACCCGGTAAAGAGGGGTTATGTGGATGTCGGTGAGCACTGGAGATACTCCAGCGCTCGCGATTATGAGGGGCAGCGCGGTTTGATCGATATTCAGCGCTGGTATTGACGCATAACGTGCGGGACGATCATCTCAACTATCGTGCGACGCTCTGCGTCGCATGCCTTTCTGGACGCTCCGCGTCCTCTTGACGACGCAGAGCGTCGAGACCTGCATTCCCACGCTGGAGCGTGCGGAACGATCATCTCAACTATCGTGCGACGCTCTGCGTCGCATGCCTTTCCGGACGCTCTGCGTCCTCTTACGACCCAGGACGCGATTATCTCTGCTACTCAACCAAATATCTTTTTGAAGAATACCTGCATGTCTGACCAAGAGCGCTCATCGGCAGCCTTGTCGTAGCCGATGTCCGGGCCGCCGTGTTCGCCGTGGCTCAGGCGGTCGGCGTCGGGGTTGGTGAAGCCGTGCTTGGCGCCGTCGATGCTGACGAATTTGTAGTCAGCCTTGGCGTCGTCCATTTCTTTCTTGAACGCAGCAACGTTTTCAGGGGTGACCATGCTGTCCTTGGCGCCGTGCTCGACCAGCATCGGCACTTTGATGCCCGGTTTGGCCGGGGTATTGGTGACCAGTGCGCCGTGGAAGCTCACTACGCCCAGCAACGGTTCGCCGCGCCGCGCCGCGTCCAGCACGATCTTGCCGCCGAAGCAGTAACCGATTGCCGCAATCTTTTTCGGGTCGGTCTGAGGTTGCTTCTTCAATTGCTCCAGCCCGGCATCAAAGCGCTTGTCGGCCGCATCACTGTCCTTGAGCGCAGCCTGCATGAACGCCATCGCGTCCTTCGGGTGCTCGGTATTCTTGCCTTCGCCGTACATGTCGATAGCCATGGCGCTGTAGCCCAGGGCGGCCAGATCGCGGGCGCGGCGCTTGGCGTAGTCGTTCAGGCCCCACCACTCGTGAACCACCAGAACACCGGGGCGTGGACCTTTTACCGCGTCGTCGTAAGCGTAGTAACCCACCAGCTTTGTTCCGTCGGCACTCTTGTAATCGATCTGCTCGGTCTTGATAGCTGCCTGAGCGAGTCCGGTCAGGCCCATCATGATCATTGCAATCCACACACGCATGGTCAGCTCCTTTTGATAGTTTGAGGTCGCAAACAACCATAGCCGATTCCGCAGCATCCGGTGTAGATGACTGTTCAGCGCCGGTTCATGCCGTGTTCAGTCGGGGTTCAGCCCGGCGCGATTACTGTTGGGCCGTACCTTGACAGCGTCCCCGAGCGCAAAAGGAGTCGATATGTTGAATCTCAACAAGTTTTTCCTGGCCTTGGCTTTTCTGGGTGGCAGCGCTGCGGCACAGGCGGGCGATGGTCGGCTTGACGTGGCTCGTATCGAGTTCGGCAAGACCAGCGAAAGGCTTGATGACGCCAACAGCTGGGGGCATGCGCTCGGGGAACAGGCACATACCAATGTTTCTGTGGGCACACTTTATTCACCGCCGGTTTACGGCACCCTGACAGGGACTCACAATGGTGTGCCTGTCAGCCGCGAAATCCTGCTGGGCAGCTATGATGTGACACAACACGTGCCCGTCAGCGCCCGCCTGTTGAGTACTGATGCGACGATGTCGTTTCATTCTTTGTCTTGAGGCTGCGATTGTGCCTGGGAGAGCTGCATGAAGTTGTTGGTAGTTGAGGATGAAGCGCTGCTGCGCCACCACCTGCGAACCCGTCTGACCGAAGCGGGACATGTGGTGGAAGCGGTGGCCAACGCTGAGGAAGCGTTGTATCAGGTCACGCAATTCAATCACGACCTGGCCGTGATCGATCTGGGCTTGCCGGGCATCGGTGGGCTGGACCTGATTCGGCAGTTGCGCACGGTGGGCAAGGCGTTTCCGATTCTGATCCTGACCGCGCGCGGCAATTGGCAGGACAAGGTCGAAGGGCTGGCGGCCGGCGCTGACGACTACGTGGTCAAACCCTTCCAGTTCGAAGAACTGGAAGCGCGGCTCAACGCCCTGTTGCGGCGTTCCAGCGGCTTCATTCAGTCCACCATCACGGCTGGCCCGCTGCTGCTGGACCTCAATCGCAAGCACGCCGCGCTGGCTGAACAACCGCTGGCGCTGACCGCCTACGAATACCGCATCCTCGAATACCTGATGCTCCATCACCAGCAAGTAGTGCCCAAAGAGCGCCTGATGGAGCAACTGTATCCTGATGACGACGAGCGCGACCCAAACGTGATCGAAGTGCTGGTCGGCCGCCTGCGTCGCAAGCTGGACAGCAACGTGGCGTTCAAACCTATCGAAACCGTGCGCGGCATGGGTTATCTGTTCAATGAGCGCTGTACGTGATTCGTTCGCTTCGCCTGCGCCTGATGTTGGGTGCCGCCACTCTGGCGGTGATCTTCATGCTGCTGATGCTGCCTGCTTTGCAGGGGGCGTTCAGCCTGGCGCTGCGCGGGGCGATAGAGCAACGCCTGGCTTCCGACGTGACCACCATGATTTCCGCGGCGCGCGTCGAAGACGGTCATCTATTGATGCCGTCCGTGCTGCCGGGCGAACAGTTCAACCTGCCAGGCAGCCGTCTGCTGGGCTACATCTATAACCGCCAGGGGCAGATGGTCTGGCGCTCACTGTCCACCGAAGGCGAGAACATCGACTACCGCCCGCAGTATGACGGGCAGGGCAGCGAGTTCACCAAGATCAAGGAAATCAATGGCGATGAGTATTTCGTCTATGACGTCGAGATCCGGCTGCTCGGCGGGCGCAATGCCGCGTTCAGCATCGTTGCCGTGCAGCCCTTGCGCGGCTATCAGGAAACCATCGACGGTTTGCGCCGCAAGCTCTATCTGGGCTTTGGCGCAGCACTCGCGGTGCTGCTCGGGTTGCTGTGGATGGGCCTGACCTGGGGGCTGCGTGCCTTGCGCGGCTTGAGCCAGGAACTGGATCAGGTGGAAGCCGGCGTGCGCGACAGTCTGAGCGAGGAGCATCCCAGCGAACTGCTGCGTCTGACCGACTCGCTCAACCGCCTGCTGCGCAGCGAACGTGAACAGCGGATTCGTTACCGCGATTCGCTGGATGACCTGGCCCACAGCCTGAAAACACCGCTGGCGGTCTTGCAGGGCGTAAGCGAGAACATCGCCAAGCGCCCCGAAGATGTCGAGCAGGCGTGGGTGCTGCAATCGCAGATCGAGCGCATGAGCCAACAGATCGGCTATCAACTGCAACGGGCCAGCCTGCGCAAGAGCGGTCTGGTGCGCCACCACGTCATGCTGCGGCCCGTGGTCGAAAGCCTGTGCAACACGCTCGACAAGGTGTATCGCGACAAACAGGTCAAGGCCACGCTCGACCTGCCGGAGCATTGTCAGGTGCACATGGAAGAGGGTGCGTTGCTGGAAATGCTCGGCAACCTGCTGGAAAACGCCTATCGGCTGTGCCTGAGCGAAGTACGCGTCAGCTTTACCCGCTCAGCGGGCGGCGATGAACTGTGCGTCGAAGACGACGGCCCCGGCGTTCCGCAGAGCCAGCGCGCGCGCATTCTCGAGCGTGGCGAACGCCTGGACCGCCAGAACCCCGGACAGGGCATTGGTCTGGCGGTGGTCAAGGACATCATCGAAAGCTACGGCGCACAACTGACCCTGGGCGATTCCCCGCTGGGCGGCGCGGCGTTCAGGATTCATTTCCTGGCGCAGTGAGGGCAGTGTTCTCCCGGACACCTGTCGTTCCTCACGCTCCAGCGTGGGAATGCCGTTCGTGACGCTCTTCGTCACACCTCTGCGCGTCACCTCTGCGCGTCACCGAGCACTCCTGTCACCACATAAAGACGGCGGATACCCGCCACTGTGTGCCCATTTTTCCCACCATACGGCGGAAAACCGCCACGTCTTTTTCGGTTTGCGTCTACCGTTACCCGTCTGCGCCTTGTAATGCGGGGTTTTGATGGCTATTTGATTCTATGGCACGTCTATTGCTATCTACATGGCAGAGGCCTGCCTTGCGCAGCTCGACAAAACAAATCCCTCCAGTGCAGGAGGGTTAGCGCTTTATAGGCTCGCGTGCATCAGGTGAAGATGCCGACGACGCCCTTGAGGAAAACTGCAATGACGACTCGTCAGCCCATCTACAAATCCCTCTATTTTCAGGTAATCGTTGCGATTGTCATCGGTATCCTGATCGGTCACTTCTACCCGGACACCGGCAAGGCTCTAAAGCCGCTGGGTGACGGGTTTATCAAACTGATCAAGATGGTTATCGCGCCGATCATCTTCTGTACCGTCGTCAGCGGCATCGCCGGCATGCAGAACATGAAGTCGGTCGGCAAGACCGGCGGTTATGCGCTGCTGTACTTCGAGATCGTTTCGACCATCGCTCTGTTGATCGGTCTGATCGTCGTCAACGTGGTTCAGCCGGGTGCCGGCATGAACATCGACGTCAGCACGCTCGACGCATCCAAGATCGCGGCTTACGTCACTGCCGGTCAGGATCAGAGCATTGTCGGCTTCATCCTCAACGTGATTCCGAACACCATCGTCGGCGCGTTTGCCAACGGCGATATCCTGCAAGTCCTGATGTTCTCGGTGATCTTCGGCTTCGCCCTGCATCGTCTGGGTTCGTACGGCAAGCCGGTTCTGGACTTCATCGATCGCTTCGCCCACGTGATGTTCAACATCATCAACATGATCATGAAGCTGGCGCCCATCGGTGCGTTCGGTGCCATGGCCTTCACCATCGGTGCCTACGGCGTAAGCTCGCTGGTGCAGCTGGGTCAGTTGATGATCTGCTTCTACATCACTTGCGCGCTGTTCGTGGTGCTGGTGCTGGGTGCAATCTGCCGCGCTCACGGTTTCAGCGTCTTCAAGCTGATTCGTTACATCCGTGAAGAGCTGTTGATCGTACTGGGTACTTCCTCGTCGGAATCGGCCCTGCCACGCATGCTGATCAAGATGGAGCGTCTGGGCGCCAAGAAATCTGTCGTGGGTCTGGTTATCCCGACGGGTTACTCGTTCAACCTCGACGGTACGTCTATCTACCTGACCATGGCTGCCGTGTTCATCGCTCAGGCGACCAACACCCACATGGACATCACTCACCAGATCACTCTGTTGCTGGTGTTGCTGCTGTCGTCCAAGGGTGCTGCAGGCGTAACCGGTAGCGGCTTCATCGTTCTGGCTGCAACCCTGTCGGCTGTCGGCCACCTGCCGGTTGCCGGTCTGGCGCTGATTCTGGGTATCGACCGCTTCATGTCCGAAGCCCGCGCCCTGACCAACCTGGTAGGTAACGCTGTTGCTACCGTTGTGGTTGCCAAGTGGGTCGGCGAGCTGGACACCGACAAGCTGCAGTCCGAGCTGACTTCCGGTGGCTCTGCCATCCTGGAAACCCGTCCTGAAGATGACCTCGGCGTTGCCGAAGGCCCGACTCCAGCCGGTGCGGTGAATACCACCAAAACCGTCTGATAACCGTCAGGCGATAAAAAACCCATCTTCGGATGGGTTTTTTTATGCCTGTCGTTTGTCTGGGGAGTTATTCCGTGCGCGTCTCGCCGCTGAACACCAATGGCTCGCGGCAGCGGCGGCACAGGTAGCGCCGGCCCTTGCGAACCATGCTGTGGCGCTGGGCCGTGAACGGAAAGTCGCTGTCCGGGCAAGGGCAGCGGTAGATGTAACGGATCACGCTGCGTCGCTTGACAGCGTAGGTGTGGCAGCGGTTGGGCGGCAGTTCATAAACGCCGCGCATGATCAGCTGCCATTCCTCGCCATGCGGCTGGATGCTGCCGCCAAACAGCTGGTGGGCGATCAGGTGCGCGACTTCATGCGGCACGGTCTGGCGCAGGAAGTCTTCGGCGTTTTCCTTGTAGAGCTGCGGATTGAAGCGCAGCAGGTTTTCGTGCAGGTGAGCGACACCAGCCTTCTGGCCGCGCAACTGGAAACTGACCACCGGGCGTTTGAAGGTGCGCTTGAAGAAGGTTTCGGCTTGTTGGTAACAGGTTTCAACGCGTGAATTGAGTTGGTCGGGCATGCTTTAGGGTTCTCCAGTACGCCAAGTATGCCGCAATGTGGCTACGCTCTGAAAATGTTGGCCGCCCGGTGGTCGTTTTTGATCAAAGGCGATTGCCAGCCTGAACAGCACGCGCGCAGCATATTTAACCAAAGGTCGGTTGTAGGTAAAATGCCCGGCTTTTCTCAAGCTACCGTCAGCGGATATTTCCATAAATGGGCACCCTTTCAGTCAATCAGAACAAACTGCAGAAACGTCTGCGTCGGCTGGCCGGCGAGGCGGTTGCCGACTTCAACATGATCGAAGAGGGTGACAAGGTCATGGTCTGCCTGTCCGGCGGCAAGGACAGTTACACCATGCTCGATGTGCTGATGCACTTGCAGAAAGTCGCGCCGATCAAATTCGACATCGTGGCCGTCAACATGGACCAGAAGCAGCCCGGCTTTCCTGAGCACGTGCTGCCTGCGTATCTGAAAGAGCTGGGTATCGAGTACCACATCGTCGAGAAAGACACCTATTCAGTGGTCAAGGAATTGATTCCTGAAGGCAAGACGACCTGCTCGCTGTGTTCACGGCTGCGTCGAGGCACGCTGTATACCTTTGCTGATGAAATAGGTGCTACCAAGATGGCACTGGGGCACCATCGCGACGATATCGTCGAGACGTTCTTCCTCAATATGTTTTTCAATGGCTCACTGAAGGCCATGCCGCCCAAGCTGCGGGCCGATGACGGCCGTAACGTGGTGATTCGTCCGTTGGCGTATTGCCATGAAAAGGACATTCAGGCCTATTCGGACCTGAAACAATTTCCGATCATCCCGTGCAACCTCTGCGGCTCTCAGGAGAACCTGCAACGTCAGGTGGTCAAGGACATGCTGATCGACTGGGAGCGCAAGACCCCGGGTCGCACGGAAAGCATCTTCCGCGCCCTGCAGAACGTACAGCCCTCACAACTGGCTGACCGCAACCTGTTCGACTTCAGTAACCTGCGCATCGACGAAACCGCTGCATCGCGGTTCGTCAATGTGGTGAATATCTGACAGCTGTCAGTGGTTGACCGTGAACGCCAGCATGGCTGACAGCTGGCACATCGGCCGACCGCTTTCTGCGTGCCACTGGTTGAAGACGTTCTGCACAATGGCCTGATCGCGTTTGCTGGTGGGCACGCGGTCGACAATATCCTGCGCATTCAGCGCGGCCACCACGTCCCAGGTAGGAATGAAGGTGTCCTTGCCAATCATGCGCAGAAAGCGCGGCGCTGACAGTCCGCCCATCTGGTTGCCGTGTTTGGCCAGGTACTGCCACAAGCCAGTGATGTTATCGACCGGCCACTCGGCGATGAACTTGCCGAAACTGCCGTGCTCCTGTTCGATGTCCAGAACCAGCTGTGCATTGCGCGGCACGCTCTTGAGTTTGCCCAGGTGGCGGATGATGCGCGCATCCTGCATCAGCCGCTCCAGGTGATCAGCACCCATCAGCACGACTTTTTCCGGGTCGAAGCGGAAGAAGACCTCCTCGAACGCCGGCCATTTAGAGTCCACCAGGCTGTGTTTCAGGCCTGCGCGAAACACGCGCAGGGCCATGGTCGACAGATAGCGGTCGGCGCTGATGGCTTGCAGTTGTTTCGGTGTCTTCGGGGTGGGCAGGTGGGCTTCCAGTGCTTTGGCGGAGCCGAATCGATTCAGGCAATACTCGTTCAGCCATTTGTAGTCTTGCATCGGTTCTCCAAAGAAATTCAACAGGCAGGACAAGGGTTCAGACCGACCCTTGCGCTGCAAGTTTGCGATTTAACTGAAAGCGTCAGACCACGCCCTGCCGATTCATCTGCGGGCGGTGTCCAGTTGCAAGGCGGTTTTGGCCAGACGCTGGCCCAGTGCACGGCACAGGTCGGTCTCATGACGGTCCAGCGCGCGCTTGCCGTCGGCACCGGCGTGATGGCTGGCACCATAAGGCGTGCCACCCCCGGCGGTTTCCAGCAGCGCCGATTCGCTGTAGGGCAGACCCATGATCAGCATGCCGTGGTGCAGCAGCGGCAGCAGCATCGACATCAGCGTGGTTTCCTGACCACCGTGCAGGCTGGCGGTGGAGGTGAAGACGCCAGCGGGTTTGCCGACCAGTGCGCCGGTCAGCCACAGGTTGCTGGTGCCGTCGAGGAAGTATTTCAGCGGTGCGGCCATGTTGCCGAAGCGCGTCGGGCTGCCCAGCGCCAGACCTGAGCAGTTTTTCAGGTCGTCGAGGGTCGCGTACAGCGCGCCGTTTTCCGGGATCTCGGGGGCGGTCGCTTCGCAGTCGGCGGAAACAGCGGGAACGGTGCGCAGTCGTGCTTCCATGCCGCCCAGCTCGATACCGCGGGCAATCTGCCGGGCCATTTCGCTGGTGGAGCCGTTGCGGCTGTAATAGAGGACCAGAATGTAAGGTGTGCTCACGGCAGCAGCTCCAGGATGTTCTCGGGTGGGCGGCCAATCACAGCCTTGTCGCCAGCGACCAGAATCGGCCGTTCGATCAGTTTGGGGTGCGCGGCCATGGCGGCGATCAGTTGCTCGTCGCTCAGGCTCGGGTCGGCCAGGTTGAGTTGCTTGTAATCGTCTTCGCCGGTACGCAACAGTTGCCGGGCAGTGATGCCCAGCTTGCCGAGCAGGTCACGCAAACGCTCTGCGTCTGGCGGGGTTTCCAGGTACAGGACGATATCGGGCGTCAGGCCGCGGGCCTGAAGCAGTTCCAGCGCGCCGCGGGACTTGCTGCAGCGCGGGTTGTGATACAGCGTCAGATCGGTCATTTGCACGTCGCATCTTGTGTGGGGTGGCGTATTCTAACCAGCGATGGCACTGTCCGACATATCGAATGGTCAATAGTCGTAGCCTGGATATAAGTGATTGCAGGTTGAACGGGGCGAGGAAGGAAACAAATGGCAAGGCGATTAACAGCAGCAGTGATACTTTTCGGCAGCTTGCTGCTCAGCGGATGTGGCGTGGACCTGGGCAATGACCAGAACGGCCAGAAGGTGGCCAGTGAGCGAATCAAGGGGCATTGGCTGGTGGTGAACTACTGGGCCGAATGGTGTGGCCCATGCCGTACCGAGGTACCGGAATTCAACGCATTGTCCGAACAGCTCAAGGACAAGAAGGTCACGGTGCTGGGTGTCAACTTTGACAACCTGCAGGGCGATGAGTTGAAAAGCGCTGCCAACGCACTGGGCATCAAATTCACCGTGCTGGCTCAGGACCCTGCCGAGCAGTACAGCCTGCCGCCCTCCGAAGCGCTGCCGGTGACCTACATCATCGACGACAAGGGCAAGATGCGCGAGCAACTGCTCGGTGAGCAGTCAGCCGCGACCGTGATCCAGAAGCTCAAGGCATTGCGCGGGGAGGGGTGATCGGATCGATTTTCGACGCTCTGCGCCGCAACGAGGACGCGGAGCGTCCAGAACGGCATGCGACGCGGAGCGTCGCACGATAGTGAAATGCGCGAGCAGTCGGCTGTGATCCAGGCGTTGCGCAGAACATCGCACGATAGTCGGGATTATCGTTCCCTACGCTCCAGCGTGGGAATGCAGGTCGCGACGCTCTGCGTCGCAAGAGGACGCGGAGCGTCCAGAACGGCATGCGACGCGGAGCGCCGCACGATAGTGCAATGCGCGAGCAGTCGGCTGCGGTCCAGGCGTTGCGCAGAACATC
>NZ_LKEK01000055.1:0-77259 GCF_001466905.1 Pseudomonas sp. ICMP 3272 | reverse complement strand
GTTTCGTCGAACACATAGACGTAGCCGTCATACAGCTGGCGAAGGGTGTAGCTGCGTGTTTTCAGTGTCGGCATCAGCGCCCATTTTCCCTGTTTCGGCAATGGTTTCAGTTGCTCCGGCGCGGCGTCGTAGCGGGAGCGATCCAGCGCGTAGCGCACCGGCACGATGGCGACGTTCGGTCCTCTGAACGGGCAAAGGCTGATGGCCGTCGCCGGAGTCTTGGGGAACAGTGCGGCGCGTCGTTGCTGGTGTGTGCCGTGTTTATCGGTCATGCGGGAAATTCTCTGCGCAGAAGCGGGCAATTTCGCCTGCTGTATGCAGAAGTACATTCCAAGATGTGTGCCGATAATATTTTTTTCTATTAAAAACAGATGGATAGCGTTTAAGAACTTAAAAAAAGCTCAATAATCAGGCAAAAAATGCGAAATATTGCGCAGGCTTTTGCGCATGTATGCGCAAGCTCGTTTAGGTGCTGGAGGGCTTTGTATATGGGGCGTGACCAGTTTCAGCGGTCATGTGATGCGCAAGAATTTGCACATCACGGTTTTATGCCATGAGCGTGAAGTCAGCCGGGCAGGGCAATTTCCACCTGAATGCCCTTACGAGCCCTGAATGGGGCGAGCAGTGACTCGTCATCCACCGGGTTGGTGATCAGCGTCCAGGGCTGGCGTAACGGTGTCCAGTGCTGCTGACGCGCGCGGCCCAGCTTGGTGACGTCGGCCAGTACGAAGACCTGTGCGGCACGCGCCAGCATGTTTTCCTTGAGGTACGCCTGCTCGGCGCTGGCCTCGCACAGGCCCAGTTCGGCCACCACGCCGTCGGCACTGATGAACAGTTTGTCGGCGCTCAGGTGTTCCAGCGCTGCCTGCGCCGCCACACCATAAGTCGACATGCTCGATGCCCGCAGTGTGCCGCCCAGCACGGTAATACGGCCTTCGGGTATCAGCGCCAGATCGCTGAGGGCCAACAGGTTGTTGGTGATTACATGCAGCCCGCGTCGCTGGTTGAGAATGTGCGCCAGTGCGCTGGTGCTGGTGCCACCTTCAAGAAACAGCGTGTCGTGATCGTTGATATGCGCCAGCGCGGCACGGGCGATGTCCATTTTTTCCTGGCTGTGCTGGCGGCTGCGCTCTTCCAGCGAGGTTTCCGGTTCGCGCTGGCCGACATGCGCCGCGCCGCCATAGGTGCGCAGGATCAAGCCATCTTCGGCCAGGGCTGTGAGGTCGCGGCGTACGGTGGCTTCCGAGACGCCCAGTTGGGCGCACAGCTCGTCCACATTGGATTTGCCGGAAAGAACCAGTTCGAGTATCGCTTGACGACGGTTGGCGACTTTCATTACAGCCCTTGCGTTAAAGCCTGGAAACGGGATGCAACCTTACAACGACGCACCGCCGCACACCACCAGGCTTTGCCCGGTAATTGCACCCGCGTCGGGGCCAAGCAGAAAGGCCGCCAGACCGGCGATTTCATCCGGTTGCACAAAACGGCCGATGGGCGGTTTTCGCGGTGGCGTGCCACTGCGTCCGGGGGCCAGCAACATGGGCGTTTCGGTGGCACCAGGGGCGATCAGGTTGACGGTGATGCCGCGTGGCGCCAGTTCGATGGCCCAGGAACGAACCATGCCTTGCAGCGCCGCTTTGGTGGCAGCGTACTGACTGCGTCCGGCGGCACCCTGCATGGTCCGGCTGCCGATCATCAGAATTCGCGAACCGGCGCGCAGCCGTGGGTACAGCGCGTTGACCATGTGACTGGCAGCGGCGACATGCAGATGCCACATGGCCTGGCCATCGGCGTCGTTCAGCTCGCCCAGCGGCGCGGTGCGCATGAAGCCTGCCGCGTGGATCAGCGCATCAATGTGCGGCGTCTGTTGCAGCGCCTTGTCCAGCGCGGCGAAGTCATTGAGGTCGCACTCGCGCCAAGTGAAGTTCGGGTGTTGCAGGTCCGGCGCACGACGGCTCAGACCGGTGACCCGCAGGCCCTGTTCCAGCAGGCGCGTGACAATGGCTTTGCCGATGCCGGAGCTGGCACCGGTGACGAGTACGGACTGAATCGGTTCGGGCATGACATGGGTTCCGCAAAGGCGTCGATCGGCAACAGGCTAATCGACGCGGGTGGGTCAGCGGATCGCGTTCAGCGGCAGGTGAACATGCTTGATCTTCTGCCGGAAGTAGGTGAACGCGACGTGCAGGCTGCCATCGGCGGCCTGAATGATGCTGGGGTAGGAGAACTCGCGATTGAGCTTTTCCTGCGAGTTGTTGGTCAGGCAGAAGCCGTCACCCAGCTCCAGATCCAGCCGGGTTGGCCAGCTGTGCCCGCCGTCGCGGGAGATCGCCAGGCTCATCGGTGCGCGGGGGATGCCCCACACCGCTGCCTTGCCGTCCTGACGTGCGCCCGGTGTGACGCGGTCGTCGCCCTCATCCTCGATTTCGTCGTACAGCGAGGCCCGGCGCTGGGCGTGGCCCTCGGCACTGACCGGGTTGTAGACCAGGGCCAGTTCGTCGGTCGCCAGCTTCACGAACTGGATCGACGAATTGTTATTGGGCAGTTCGGTCGGCGTCGGGGCGCTCCAGGAGCGGCCACGGTCGGTTGAGCGGCTGCTGTAGATGAAGTCTGCCCAGCGGCTGCGGAACAGGCCCAGCAGGCTGCCGTCCGGCAATTGATGAATATTCATATGCACGCTGCCGGTGCTGTCCGGCACGTCATGGCGTGACCAGCTGTGCCCTTGATCGCTGGAGATCATCACCGCGCTGACATCATGGTTGCCGACCCACTTTTCGCCGGGCCCGGTGATGCAGTACCAGACCGGCAGCAACCAGTCGCCGTTATCCAGCACCACTGGCGGCTGGCGCACAAAGGTGCCGGGCTCGTCGAACAGGGTATCAATCGGCCCCCAGCTTTGGCCGTTATCCAGTGACAGACGACGGCGGATGATGGCGGTCTCCTGATTGCCGGAAATCTGTGCTGTCCAGATGAGCCACAACGGGCCACCGGGTGCCTGGAACAGAATCGGATTCTGTTCCGAGCGGGACGCATCTTCGGACATTTTCTGCGGCTCGCTCCAGACGCCGGTGGCCGGGTCGCGGCGCGACAGCAGCACGAAGATGTCGGCCATGCCCTCCTGAGTACCGGCGAACCAGGTGCACAGCAGGGTGCCGTCGGCCAGCTCGTGCAGGTTCGCGGCATGGTTCTGCGCGTAAGGCGTTGGCAGGAACGCGTCCTGGCGGGTATCAGCGGTTGGCATGGGGAACCTCGGTTTGAGCAGGTTTGGACGACGCGGACTGCGGCAGCAGTCGCTCGATGGCAATGACGATAGCCGGTGTCACCAGCGCGATATACATGTTGTCGATGCCGTAGGGGTTGTTCAGCAGATACCAGACGCTGGTGGTGATGGCTGAAGCGATCAACCCCAGGGTAGCGCCTCGGCCCGAACCGAAGAACGGCAGGTAGATCGCGATCATGGCGACCACGGCAATAGACAGGCGCAGGGCACGGGTAAAGAACGACAGGTTAAGGATCTCTGGCACGAAGAATACGAAGAACAGCGGCACAAAACCGATCACCAGTGCAATCAGGCGGGTGGTTTTGAACTCCTGATCCACCGACGGCTTGCGCCACGGCACGTAGAAGTCACGGACCACCAGCGAGGCGATGGCCAGTGCCACGGTGCTGACGCTGACGAAAATCGAGGCAACCAGCGAGATGGTCACCACGCCAGCCAATACCGGGCTCATCGATTGCAGGAAGATCGGCAGGGCGTACAGGCTGCTCATTTCCGGGTGCAGGTATTTGGAGGCGACACCGATGAAGCCCAGCGCCAGGGCAATCGGGATGCACAGCAGCGAGGCGTAGAAGGTCGAGCGGCGTGCCGCGTTCTGATTCTGGGTCGAGGAGATGGCCTGAATGATGAACTGCGTGGAGAAAATCGCGCCGACCGTGCCGATGATCCACGCCATGATTTTCGAGCCGCCGATGGCCCCGTCCCACGTGAAGTAATGCTCGGGCATGTTCTGCACCACAGGGCTGAAGCCACCGGTCATTTTCAACGCCACGCCCAGTACGATCAATACACCGATGTATTTCACCCCGGTGTGCAGGATGCTCATGTAGGCCACGCTTTTCAGACCGCCAAACACGTAGTACAGCGTGCTGATGATCGCCGTGATGAACGCCGCGGTGGTCAGGTTGATTTTCAGGACCGTGGCAATGGCTGCCGCGCCGCTGACGTAGTTGCCGACGTTCACCAGCAACAGCGCGTAGATCATGATGATCGAGACCGCGAGCTTGGTGGAGGTGCCGTACTTTTTGGCGATGAAGCCGGAAATGGTGAACTCGCCGGAGCTATACAGTTTGCGCGCCATCAACAGGCCGAACAGAGGGAAGCCGATGGCAGCGGCGATCACCGACCAGGAGGCGGCGAAACCACTCTCGAATGCGGCCTGTGCCGTACCGACCGTAGACTTGGCACCGATGAACTCGGACATCATCAGCACGCCGACGACGAAGGCGGGCATGGTGCGCGAAGCGACCATGTATTGCTCGCTGGTCTTGCTGCGCAGGCGCATGCTCATCCAGGTGGTTATGACGATATAGACGACCACCATGCCGATGATGATCGAGGTGTCTTGCGCGTTGAAGGTATCCATCAGTCTCGCTCCATTGTTGTTGTTCTGGCGCGTTATGGGTTGCCGCTCGGTTAGGCCGCTGCTGTCAGTGCAGCGGCCTCAGACGGCGATGGAATTGCGGGTGTCGCGTTTACGGGTTGCCAGTTCCACGGCCTGGCGCATGGCTTCGATCAGGCTGCGTTCGTCGGCAATGCCTTTGCCGGCAATGTCGAAGGCGGTGCCGTGGTCCACCGAGGTACGAATCACTGGCAGGCCGATGGTTACGTTGACGCCGGCTTCCAGGCCCATGACCTTGACCGGGCCGTGACCCTGATCGTGGTACATCGCAACCACCGCATCGAAGTCGCCACGTCCGGCGCGGAAAAACAGCGTGTCGGCGGGCAGCGGGCCTTCCACGCGCCAGCCGCGGGCGTGCAGTTCATCGATTGCGGGCTGAATCTTGGTGGCTTCCTCGCCATAACCGAACAGGCCGTTTTCGCCGGCATGCGGGTTGATGCCGCACACCGCGATCAACGGATTTTCGATACCGGCGCGGATCAGGGTTTCCCGGGCGCGTTCGATGGTGCGCTTGACCAGCCCCGGCTCGATCCGCGCAATGGCGTCGATGATGCCGATGTGCGTCGTGACGTGAATGACGCGCAAGGTCGGGGTCATCAACATCATCGAGACTTCTTCGATGCCCAGCAGGTGCGCGAGCATTTCGGTGTGGCCGGGGAAGATATGCCCGCCTGCGTGCAGCGCTTCCTTGTTTAGCGGGGCGGTGCATATGGCGTCCAGCTCACCGGCCTGAGTCAGTTGCACGGTGCGCTCGATGTAGCGGAAGGCTGCATTGCCGGCCACCGCTGACAGTTTGCCGTAGGGCAGGTCAGCGGGTATCAGGCCCAGATCGATGCAGTCCACCGTGCCCTGGGTGAAACGGGCTTCTGCAGGGCTGGCGATGCTGTTGACGCGTAACTGGCTGCCGACGATGCGGTTGGCATCTTCCAGGCGTTGTGCATCGCCGATCACCAGCGGACGGCAGGTGGCGTACACCGAGGCGTGGGTGAGCATTTTCATGATGATTTCCGGTCCCACCCCGGCGGCGTCGCCCATGGTGATACCAATGACGGGACGTTCAGACAGACGCTCAGACATAGGAAGCTTCCTCGTTGAAAGGGGTGCCGGTCGCAGCCGGTGCATGGAGCAGTTGCCAGGCGGTGAGCAAGGTGTCGGGGTTGCCGAACCCCCCGGCTTTGGTCACGACATTGAACGTGTGCTTGCCCAGTCGGGCCTCGGCCAGAACCACGCCGGTGGCCAGTTCGCCAAACAGCGTCAAGCGTTTGATATCCGCTGCAATCAGAATGGCTCTGGCGGTTTCGCCACCGGTGGCTACCACTGAACCGGCATGGGGCAGGGCGGGGGCCAGCCACTGCGCCAGCGCGTTGCTCAATGTGGCCGCCTGCGCCGGGTCGCGTTGTTGTTGATCGAGGCGTACCAGCACATCTCGCCCGTCGGTCAGATGTTCTTGGAGTTGCAGGTACGCTGCGGCGCGCTCGGCGTGCGCATCTTCATTGAGTAACGTTGCCGGTTGCAGTGTCAGGCACAGTGGCTTGCTGGCCTGTGCGAGCCGGTCGGCCTGGGCCTGGGAATGGCGGGACATGCTGCCCACCACGGTCAGCACCGGTGAACGCGGCTCGACCTTGATCGGCAAGGCTTCGGCCAGCCCGAAGGCGTGCGGTAGATGGCGAGCCAGCCCGGCCGAGCCGACCCAGAACAGTTCGTCATGCCAGGCCACCGATGCCTGGGCCAGTTGCAGCAGGTCACTGTCCAGCTCTGCATCGCAGACCAGCGCCTGCACACCCTGTTCAAGTGCGTTGCGCAACGTGGTTTTGAGCCGTGAAGGATCACGCAGGGTGTCCAGGCCGAGCCACTGGGTACGCAGGCCCTGCGCGACAAACAGATCCAGCAGGTTGCCGGTACCTTGCAGGTTCTCGTTGCGCCAGACATCGCTCTGATCGACCTGCACACCGTCAATCAATTGCACACCCTGAACGGTCGTGCGTTTCATGGCCGGGAACGCCGGAGCGACCAGCGCCATGCCGCGCAGGCCTTGCAAGGCATCGACCTCACTGGCGACGTTGCCGCGCAGTGTGGAGTCGATTTTCTTGTACAGCGCCATCCCGATTCGGGACTGCTGTTGCAGGGCTGCGCGGTTCTGTTCGGCGGCCTGTTGCGGGTCAAGGCGACGTGAGTCGGCATCAATGGCGATCACCCCCGACAAGTCTTTGGCATTGCCGGTCAGGACCACATGAGTGTCGATCCGTGAAGCAAAGTCCGCCGCGCAATCGGCTGCCCCCGACAGGTCGTCAGCAATGATCAGCAGGCCCGGAAATTCGGCGCGGCTCATGGCAGCAGGCACCGATACAGTTGTTGAATATCATCCAGGCTGAGGGCTTTGGGGTTGTTGGTCATCAGGCGTGTGACCTTGGAAGCCGCTACCGCCATGTCCGCCAGATGCTCTTCGGCAACCCCGAATTCACGCAGGTTCTGTGGGATGTTCAGCACCTGGGTCCATTGGCGAATCTGTCCGATCAGCTTGTGGGCAGCGGTCTCGTTACTGTCGTCCTGCTGTGCCACGCCGCAGACCAGTGCCGCGCGTTTGAGGCGTTCGGCGCAGCTGTCCAGATTGAAAGCCATCACGTGGGGCAACAGCATGGCATTGGCCACGCCGTGGGTGACGTGAAACTTGCCGCCCAGCGGGTAAGCCAGTGCATGCACCGCTGCGGTTCCAGCGGCGGTCAGCGCCAGGCCCCCATACATCGAACCCAGCAGCATGTCGCCGCGTGCGCGAACCGATTCCGGTTGTTGCCAGGCTTCGACAATGCTGCCTGCGATCAGGCGCATCGATTCCAGCGCAAACGCATCGCTGATCGGGTTGGCCTTGGTGGAGATGAAGGACTCCAGCGAATGGGTGAAGGCATCCATCCCGGTCGCGGCGGTGATCGGGCGCGGCAGGCTGAGGGTCAGCAGCGGGTCGAGAATGACCAGCGTCGGCAGCAGATGACGGCTGACGACGCCTATCTTCAGTTCTTCATCGGGCAGAGTGACGATGGCATTGGGCGTCACTTCCGACCCCGTACCGGACGTGGTCGGGACCAGCACCATAGGCTTGCCGGGGTGAGTCACCTTGTCGATGCCCAGCAGGTCTCTGAGCGGTGTGTCGTTGGTCAGCATGACGGCGAACAGCTTGGCGGCATCCAGCACGCTGCCACCGCCAATCGCGATCAGGGCGTCCGGGGCGTGCGGCGCGACATCTTCGCGGAATACCCGCTCGATATTTTCCAGCGTCGGTTCTATTTCGACGTTATCAAGCATGTGCACACGGATATTCTGCGCACTGAGTTGCTCGGTGACGCGCTGGGTAACCCCCAGGTTATGCATGGCGTTCTGGGTAACCAGAATCACGCTTTTGACCGGCACATCGAGCAGCGGCAGTTTTTCGCTCAGCAGGTCGAGGCTGCCGGGGCCGTGGACCACATGTTTCACAGTCTGGAAGTGGTAGGTAGCAGACATCGCGATTACCTCAGGCTTGGCGGTAGACGGCCAACAGGTTCTGGAGTTTTTCCAGTGCGGCGGCATCAAGCGGCTGCACGGGCGCACGGCATGGGCCGACCGGGACATTGAGCAGTTGCGTTGCGGTTTTCAGCACCACCGGCATGGTGCCCAGCGCGAAGGCATCGCGCAGCGGGCGCAGGGCTTCCTGCGCGGCACGGGCCGCTTCGTGGTTGCCTGACTGGAAGTTGTTCCAGATCGACATGACCACCTCCGGCACGGCGTTGGCGGTTGCAGCAATAGCGCCGTCACCGCCAGCCAGCAGGTTCCAGTAGATCAGCGAGTCGGTTCCGGCGAACACCGCAAAGTTGTCGCTGCGGTACTGCATCATCTGCACCAGTGCGTCGAAATTGCCGGCGCTGTCCTTGATGCCCTTGATCTGCGGATGCTGGCTGAGGGTTGCCACTGCACCGATGCCGATCGACATGCCGGTCTTGGCCGGGATGTTGTACATCATCAGCGGCAGCTCGGAAGCGTCGGCGATGGCGGTGTAGTGCTTGATCAGCTCGGGCTGGCTGATAGCGTTGAAGTACGGCGTGATGATCGACAGGGCATCTGCGCCCACATCAATCATCTTTTTGTTCATTTCAATCACTTCATGCGTAGCGAACGCGCCGGTACCGACCACAACCGGCACACGTCCTGCCGCGGCTTCGACAGTGATTCGAGCGATTTTGAGTTTTTCCGATTCGGAAAGGGTAAAGAATTCGCCATTGGTGCCCAGTACGAAAAGCCCGTGAACGCCTGCATTCAGGAGGTTTTCGATCAGATTGCGCAGGGCCTGCTCGTCGAGTTGCTGATCAGCGGTGAAGGGTGTGACCAGAGCTGGAATGATGCCGCGAAATTGCATGGCCAGGTTCTCGTTTTATTTTTAGTAAAACGATAGTGATTGAATCAATCATTGCTGGCAAGCGTTTTGATCGTTTTTTTCACGTGCGGGTAGGTTTTCTGCCTGAAAGTGACAGGTTCAATCAAAAAGCCAGGCACATGGCCTGGCTCAAGAGAACTGTGTGGTTAAGTTCAGGCGGTCGCCGCAACCTTGCCTGCCGATTGACGACTGACTCGCAAGGCCACCAGGCTGCCGACGATGGTCAGCGCGGCCAGCGAGTACAGCGCCAGAGTGGTCGAGCCGGTCTGGTCCTTGATCCAGCCCACCAGATACGGGCTGAGGAACCCTGCCATCTGGCCGATCGAGTTGATCAGCGCCAGCCCGCCCGCTGCAACGCTGGCGCTGAGCAGTGCGGTTGGCAAGGGCCAGAACATTGGCAGGCTGGTGAGGGCGCCCATGGTCGCGATGGTCAGGCCGAGAATGGCGATGATGGGCACTGTCGCGAAGTTGGCGGCGATGATCAGGCCCGTGGCACCCATCAGCATCGGCACCACCAAATGCCAACGGCGCTCATTGCGCAGGTCGGCGGAGCGGCCGACCAGCAGCATGAACACGCCTGCCATCAGGTAAGGCACGGCGCTGATCCAGCCGATCACCAGGGCATCGCTGAAACCGAGGTTCTTGATGATTGACGGTAGCCAGAAGTTGATTGCGTAGACACCGCTCTGAATGCAGAAATAGATAAAGCCCAGAATCCATATGAACGGCATGCTCAGCACCGAAGCCACCGAGCTTTTACCCTGCACCGGGCGGCTCAGTTCATCGTTGGTGATATCGGTCTTGACCCGCTGACGCTGCTCAGGCGTCAGCCAGCGAGCTTCCTCGACCTTGTCACACAGCAGAACGAACGCCAGCACACCGAGCGCAACGGTCGGCAGGCCCTGAATCAGGAACATCCACTGCCAGCCCGCCATGCCGCCCTGACCCGCGGCGAAGTGGTTGAGGATCCAGCCGGAAAACGGACCGCCCAACAGCCCGGAGACCGGAATGGCCGACATGAACAACGCCATGATCCGCCCGCGCCGCTGGTTCGGGTACCAGCGCGAGAGGTACAGCACGATGCCGGGGAAGAAACCGGCTTCTGCCATGCCGGTCAGAAAGCGCAGCACGTAGAACTCGACCGGCGTGGTGACGAACAGCAGGCAGGTCGAGAAGATGCCCCAGGTAATCATCATCAGGCCGATCCAGCGGCGCGGCCCGAAGCGGTTCAGCGCCAGATTGCTGGGCAGGCCGCACAGCACGTAGCCAATGAAGAAGATACCGGCACCCAGGCCATAGACCGTCTCGCTGAAACTCAGGGCGTCGAGCATCTGCAGCTTGGCGAAGCCGACATTCACGCGGTCCAGGTAATTGAACAGGTAGCAGATGAAGATAAACGGGATAAGGCGCAGGGTGATGCGACGGTAGACATGATTGCCGTCAGCGTCGCCCGCCTCGTGGGTCGAGGTAGCGGTCATGGCGTGTGTTCCTCTGTGCTTGTTGTTTTTATGCAGCTATGGAGCTGTCGGGTGCACTCCCGATCATAGGACGGTGTCCATGAAAACGCTTTGGGGTTTTGCACGGCTGTGAAGGGTGTGCGTTGTGTGATTGCACAACGTAAGGCTCTGCGCTGGCCTGCATCAGGTGGCTATGCGTCCTTTTGCGACTCGGCTCAAGATTGGACGCAGAGCTCACTACCGCTATCGTGCGACGCTCCGCGTCGGCATGCCTTTCAGGACGCTCCGCGTCCTCGTTGCGACACGGCTCAAGATCGGACGCAGAGCGTCCAGAACTGCATTCCCACGTTGGAGCGTGCGGAACGATGATCTCACTACCGCTATCGTGCGACGCTCCGCGTCGGCATGCCTTTCAGGACGCTCTGCGTCCTCGTTGCGACACGGCTCAAGACCGGACGCAGCAGGTGAAATACGTTACTCAATCGCCTCATACGGCAAGCCCACATAATTCTCGGCAATGGTCCTGCGCCCGGCTTGCGAGCCGACGTAGTAGTCCAGTTCGGTCTGCTGGATGCGCTGGCTGAACGCATCGGTGTCGGGGAAGTTGTGCAGCACCGAGGTCATCCACCAGGAAAAACGCTCGGCCTTCCACACGCGGCGCAGGCAGATCTGCGAATACTTTTCCAGCAGGTCAGTACGGCCTTCGCGATAGACCTTGAGCAAAATCCGGTACAGCGTGCTGACATCGCTGGCCGCGAGGTTCAGGCCCTTGGCGCCGGTAGGCGGGACAATGTGCGCAGCATCGCCGAGCAGAAACAGGCGACCGTACTGCATGGGCTCTACCACGAAGCTGCGCAGCGGCGCGATGCTTTTTTCGATGGACGGGCCGGTCACCAAGCGGTCTGCCAGATGCTCGGGCAGACGGGATTTGAGCTCGGTCCAGAAGCGTTCATCCGACCAGTCTTCGACCTTCTCTTCGGCGCTGACCTGC
This sequence comes from Pseudomonas sp. ICMP 3272, assembly GCF_001466905.1. Taxonomy (NCBI): domain Bacteria; kingdom Pseudomonadati; phylum Pseudomonadota; class Gammaproteobacteria; order Pseudomonadales; family Pseudomonadaceae; genus Pseudomonas; species Pseudomonas sp. ICMP 3272. The sequence goes on along the minus strand of NZ_LKEK01000055.1, from coordinate 65,730 downwards.
ACGTAATAGCGGGTACGGATGGCCGAGCGCATGCTGCACAGGGCAAAGCCGCGCGGGTGATTGGCGTAGACCAGCTCTTCGTTGACCGGCGGCGTGTCGGCCAGTACGCCCAGCCAGCCAAACGGGTAGACGCGCTCGAAGATTTTCAGCGTTTCAGACGGGATCGATTGCCGCGATACACCATGGAAACCGTCGCAGCCGGCAATGTAGTCGCAGTCCAGGCGCACGGTTTCGCCGTCTTTCACGAACGTGACATAGGGACTGTCGGTTTTTGGATCGTGTATGTTCACGTCAGACGCGTCATAGACAGTCATCGCACCTGCTGCTGCGCGCGCGGCCATCAAGTCGCGGGTGACTTCAGTCTGGCCGTAGACCATCACGGTTCTGCCACCGGTCAGTGTTTTCAGGTCGATACGCTCGCAGCGCCCGTCGAAGGCCAGCTCGAAACCGTCATGAATCAAGCCCTCGGCGTCCATTCGTTCGCTGACGCCTGCTTCACGCAACAGGTCGGTCATGCCTTGCTCAAGCACGCCGGCGCGGATGCGCGAGAGGATGTAATCGGGGTCCTTGCGCTCGACAATTACGTTGTCGATGCCGGCACGCTGCAGCAGTTGGCCCAGCAGCAGCCCTGAGGGGCCTGAACCGATAATGGCAACCTGGGTTTTCATGGCGATGGTCCTGTTTTTGATCCCTGCCAAGCGTCATCAGCGGGATATGATTGTTTTTGTCTCCTGCATTTTTAATGGATGCCATCGAGATAAGAAGGCAATATTCGACGCATTATCTGGACTTTTCGAGGATCCGGACGGGAGAGCAACACATGGCCAGACCTGCCACTGCAACGATACCGGTGTTCAAGCTTTACGGGGAAACCGCGGCCTGGCCGACCCCGGACTTGATCCATTGCGAGTCGATCCCCGAGCGCAGCAAGATGCACGAATGGGAGATCAAGCCGCATCGCCATGGAGATCTGGTGCAGTTGCTGTATGTGCAGTCCGGCAGGGCGATGCTCAAGGTCGAGGATGTGGTCACCGAGGTCGAGACACCTTCGCTGCAGGTGGTTCCGGCGTTAAGCGTGCACACCTTCAGGTTTGCCGAAGATATCCAGGGGCACATTCTCAGTCTGGCCAAACCCTTGGTGGAGCAGCTTGAGACGGCACTCGACAGCTCGGCAATGCGCACGGCACGGTGTTACGAGCTAGGGGCGGACAGCCATTACGTTGATACGCTGTTCAGCGCCATCGCCCGCGAGTACCGGCAGCCCAGAGCTGGCCGCGATCTGATGCTGCATTCATTGATCAACGTGCTGGCGGTCTGGCTCAGTCGGCGCAGCAGCGAGCATGCTGGCGAAGAAATTCACGCCATGGACCGCGGCCGTGAGCATTTGCAGGTGTTCATGCATCAATTGGAGGCGAGCTTTCGCGAGCACTGGTCCATTCACCAGCATGCGCAGGCCATGGGCATCAGCGCCGCGCATTTGAATTCGCTGTGTCGGCGCCTGTGCAACCAGTCGGCCTTGCAGATCATCAGCCAGCGGCTGTTGCTGGAGGCCAGGCGCAACCTGATCTACACCACCATGACCATCAATCAGGTGTCCGACAGCCTCGGGTTTTCCGAGCCCGCTTATTTTTCGCGCTTCTTCAAACGCGCTACCGGGCAGTCACCCAAAGCGTTTCGTCAGCAGAAATAGAAACGGGGCGCTCAAGAGCGCCCCGTTTGCCTGCCGGTTATTGCCGTGGGATCAGGCCACGACCTGATAGCACGGCACGTAGGCCGCGCCACCGGGCAACTTCATCCGGTGCTGATCGACAAACGCCTGCAGCAGTTTGTCCAGCGGCCCCATGATCGAAGGATCGCCCTGAATCTGATAAGGCCCGTGCTCCTCGATCAGGCGAATGCCCTTGTCCTTGACGTTGCCCGCGACAATCCCGGAAAACGCCCGGCGCAGGTTGGCGGCCAACTCGTGAGTGGGCACGTCGTGGTTCAGTTGCAGCTTCGACATGTTCTCGTGAGTCGGATCGAAAGGGTGCTGGAAGCTTTCTTCGATCTTCAGCAGCCAGTTGAAGTGAAACGCGTCATTCCGCTCGCGGCGGAACTGCTTCACTTCTTTCAGGCCCTGAGTCATCTGCCGGGCGACGTCTGCCGGGTTGTCGATGATGATCTGGTAATGACGCTGCGCTTCTTCACCCAGCGTGGCACCGACGAACGCGTGCAGCTGTTGCAGGTACGGCTCGGTATTTTTTGGACCGGTCAGGATTACCGGGAACGGCACGTCCTTGTTGTCCGGGTGCATCAGAATGCCCAGCAGGTAGAGGAATTCTTCAGCCGTGCCTGCACCACCTGGAAAGATGATGATGCCGTGGCCGACGCGCACGAAGGCTTCGAGGCGTTTTTCGATGTCCGGCAGGATCACCAGCTCGTTGACGATCGGGTTGGGTGCTTCGGCCGCAATGATGCCCGGCTCGGTCAGGCCCAGATAGCGACCGCCGACAATGCGTTGTTTGGCGTGGGCAATAGTCGCGCCCTTCATCGGGCCTTTCATTACGCCAGGGCCGCAGCCGGTGCAGATATCCAGGCTGCGCAGGCCCAGTTCATGGCCGACTTTCTTGGTGTATTTGTATTCTTCAGTGTTGATCGAGTGACCACCCCAGCACACCACCATCTTCGGCTCTACGCCAGCGCGCAGCGTGCGGGCATTGCGCAGCAGGTGGAACACGTAATCGGTGATGCCCTGAGAATTGCTCAGGTCGATGCGCTGGCTGTCCAGTTCGCTTTCGGTGTAAACGATGTCACGCAGGGCGCTGAACAGCATCTCGCGGGTGCTGGCGATCATTTCACCATCAACAAACGCATCGGCCGGAGCGTTGAGCAGCTCCAGGCGCACACCGCGGTCCTGCTGATGAATTCGCACTTCAAAGCTTTCGTACGCCTCAAGAATGGTCTTGGCGTTATCGACGTGGGCGCCAGTGTTGAGAATGGCCAGGGCGCACTGGCGAAACAGGGTGTAGGTGCTGCCTGAACCGGCCGCGCTGAGTTGTTGCACTTCACGCTGGGACAGGGTTTCAAGGCTGCCTTTCGGGCTTACGGTGGCGTTAATCACTTGTCTTGGGATCATTCTATTTTCCATTAGAGCGATGCAGTCGAGCATCAGGATGGTGAACATTGAGAACATTCACCCCTGTGGAGCCTTTTCTACAGCACTTGGCCGGGAAAGCAAACGCCGGACCGCAGACGTCCCCTGTTTGAGCCTTTGTGCGCCATCGCAGGATTGAATCGGCAAGCGAATTCTTTTGAAAGCAGGCACTTGCCCGGCATGACCGTGCGGCTGAATTTTGACGCGTACAACGGGCAATAGTGAACCTGACCCCGTTAACGGAGTCTGTTAGCTGATGGACTTTCTGGACGGCCTGCACGAAAGGGATCATCAGGTGCTTTTTAAGCGCGCCTGATAGGCAGACATTCCGTCCGGGCAGGAGTTGCAAAACCTTTGATCGCCTGCCGCTCCCATCCTTAGCCGGCCCGTTAAACGAGGCTTTATTTTCATTTCAGATAAAGATAATTATCGCCATGTCTCGTCATTTCTCCGCACTTCTTTCCCGAGCCCCTGGCCTGTTCGCTGTTTCGCGTCGCTTGCTCGGCGCAGGCCTGTTTGGCGCTGCATTGACCGTTGTCGTTCCTGGCAACGCGCAGGCCGCAGGCAGCGATCGCTGGGTCAGCGACAGCCTCACCACCTACGTACGCAGCGGACCAACCGATGATCATCGGATTGTAGGGACGCTGAAATCCGGGCAGAAGGTCGAGCTGCTCAGCTCTTCGGGCAAGTTCAGCCAGGTGCGCGGCGAAGGCGGTTCCACAGTGTGGATCCCCAGCACTGACCTGCAGGAAGTGCCTGGTCAGGCCGAACGTGTGCCGCAATTGACCCAGCAGGTCACCGAGCTGACTGATCAACTGGCGGGCATCGACAATACCTGGAAGACCCGCGTGCAAGGCATGCAAGAGACCCTTGATGCGCGCAAGAAACTGGTCGACGAACTGGAAGCCCGCACCAAGACCCTCAACGATCAACTGGCTGATTCTCAGGCCGAATTGCGTGCCACTCAGGCGCGGCTCGGCGACGAGAACAAGCAGGTAATGATGCGCTACATGGTTTATGGCGGCAGCATTGCCGGTGCAGGCCTGCTGGTGGGTCTGATCCTTCCGGCGCTGACCAAGGGCCGCAAGAAGAACGATGGCTGGGTGTAAACCTGCCTGAAACATCTGCTCATGCCCGCGCCGCGCGCTGGCATGAGCGATAGGTGACGAGCCTCCCCGAAACTCCCTTCCTGCTCCCGCAATTACGATCCAGCCCGCAAAATTTCTGCATGCCTGCCGCCCGGACAATGCGCGAAGTTGATGTTCGTTCTACAGTTTCTGCCCGTATGGTCGAAAAACTGAGTGTTGCCCTGAACCGCGTGGCTTGTTGCGGGGACGGCGGTAACGGCGAACTGTGTTATGGCATGTTGCCATCATTTATTATGTGCGTCCTGAAAAATGGGCTGCCGAGTCGGGTCTGAGTGGTTTTCAGGCCGTGGGTCTCATATTTTCACCCTCTCCTGTGCAGGAATCCGGATGCTGGCGTACAACCAAAAAAGCTTTCTTATCGTTGATGACTTCTCTGACTTTCGCAGTTCAGTGCGGTCGATGCTGCGTGAACTGGGCGTCAAGGAAGTGGATACCGCCGACACCGGCGAGCAGGCGCTGCGCATGTGCTCGCAAAAGCGTTATGACTTCGTATTGCACGACTTCAACCTGGGTGATGGCCGCAAGAATGGCCAGCAGGTGCTGGAAGACTTGATGATCGAGCGGCTGCTGAGCTACGAAAGCGTGTTCATCATGGTCACCGCCGAAAACAGTCAGGCGATGGTCATGAGTGCGCTTGAGTGGGAGCCGGACGGTTACCTGACCAAGCCGTTCAACCGTGCCGGGCTGGCCCAGCGCCTGGAAAAGCTGGTACAGCGCAAGACCCTACTCAAGCCGATTCTGCAGGCCCTCGACCGGCGCAAACCGGCCGAGGTACTGGCCGCGTGCAACAAGCTGATCGAGCAGGACCCGCGTTATGCGCCGTTGTGCTTGCGCTACAAGGCGGATGCCTTGCGGGACCTGAAGCAGAACGAGCCACTGGAAGCCTTTCTCAAGACCATTCTGGCTGATCGTGCCACGCCGTGGGCTTATGGCGCATTGGGCAGTCTGTTGCTCAAACGCGGCAAGACCGCCGAAGCGCAGGCCGTCTATGAACAGGCAATCAAGGCGTTTCCGGCCATGCCGGCGCTGTTCGACGGTCTGGCTGATGTGCTGGTAGCGCTTGGCGATGCCAAACGAGCGCAGACGGTGCTGGAAAGCGCCGTGCGCCTGTCGCCTCTGGCAGTCCGTCGACAGAAGCTGCTGGGCAAGCTGGCGCTGGGCAACGAGGATTTTGAAAGTGCCTCCAAAGCCTATCGCCAGGCGGTTTCCCAAGGCCAGCATTCGCGTTTCAAGGACCCGGAAACCAACCTCGGGCTGGCACATGCTCTGATCAGCAAGGGCGGCGAGCAGGGGCTGGATGCGCGCACGCGTGTCGAGATCAACAACGCCCTTGTCGACGTTGCCAAGGAACATAGCGACGACGAAGGTCTGCAAGTGCGCACCCGGCTGATGAAGGCTGCCAGCCTGCAGCACTCGGACCCGGAAACCGCAGCCAAGCTCACCGAGCAGGCGATGGCCAGGCTCGATGGCATGGAGCAGGTGCTCAGCGCCGATGCCGCCCTGATGGTGGCTGCGCAGCTCAAGAAACTGGGCCAGGAAGAAGCGGGTGCCAGTGTTTTGAAGAGCTGTGCTGAAGCCTATGGCGATGATCCGGCGGTGATGAAAAGCGTCGCCAGCATGACCGACGATCCCGCGATTCTGGGAGCCAGCAAGGCTGCCGTCGATTTCAACCTGCAAGGCGTGCGCAGTTACAAGGCCGGCAACCTCACCGAGGCACAGGCGTTTTTCCGCAGCGCCCTGGGCTTGCAGCCGAAGAACATCAGTATTGTGCTGAACATGGTGCAGTCGCTGCTTCATCCGGGGCAGAACCTCGGGCAAGCCGGCATTGACGAGTGCCGTGCCAGCCTGACCGTGCTGGGCAAGATTCCGGAAAGTGATCCGCGTTATGAGCGTTACCAGAAACTCAGGGAGAGGGCGTTTGGCGCATGAGTGAAGAGACAGAGCAGGGCCTCGACTTTTCCATGGTGATCGCCTCCACCGTACATGACATGAAAAACTCGCTGGCGACCCTGACACAGGCGCACAGCGAGTGGCTGGCGAAGCTTTCCGGTCAGCAGCGTGACATGCCGGAACAGGGCGTCATCGACTATGAGTTCGCCAACCTCAACGGCATGCTCGTGCAGTTGCTTGGCCTTTACAAACTCGGTGTCAACCAGTTGCCGTTGCGTCCGGATTACCATGAACTGGACGACTTCATCGAAGCGCAGTTGGCGCACCATCAGGACGTGCTGGCCAGCCGCGGTATCGCCGCGAGCTATGAAATCGATGACATGAGCCCCTTGGGCTTTTTTGACCGTGAACTGGTGGGCTCGGTGGTCGGCAATATCATCGTCAATGCCATCGGCTTTGCCCGCGAGCAGATCGTGATCAGCATCGGTGAAGAAGGCGGTCAGTTGAAGATCACCCTCAATGACGATGGTCCCGGTTACCCGGCGTATCTGATCGAGCGTCAAACCGAATACGTGCAGGGCATCAATCAGGGCAGTGGCAGTACCGGCCTGGGCTTGTACTTTGCTGCGCACATTGCCCGGCTGCATGTGCGCAACGGCATGCGCGGGCGAATCGAAATCGCCAACGGCGGCGTGCTGGGCGGGGCAATGTTCAGCATTTATCTGCCCTGAAACCCGAACTGCAATTGCTGCGAAATATGAGACAACCGCGCACCAGCATTATATTGACGCGGTGCCGCGCACTTGCGTTATCCCGTTGTCGGTAAGCCTGTCATGTTTTTGACTTTGGTGTCCTCAATGCCTGCCTTTTGCCCCTGTCCAGCCCGGTAACAGGGGCTTCCCCGTATGCTCAATGGCTTGGTTCGATTATTGCTAACGTCCTGTCAGGCGCCGGCTTTGGTCCGCGCAGCGTTTTAATCCAATAGCAGGCTGTCCGGGAGCATCGAGATGGAAGACACAGTACTCAGGCTGATCGAAGAAGCGATGGAAGCAGACGAAGGCACCTTGAGCAAAGGACAAAGTCTGGATTGGGACTCCATTGCGGTCCTGACCTTCATGTCGCTTGCGAATGAAAAACTGGACAAGAACCTCTCGGCCAACCGTCTCAACGCTTGCAAGAGTGTGGATGACGTCATCGGTCTCGTTACAGAGTCATAAGCGATCAGGGGCTTTCCAGGCGGTGCCGGTCAGCCCGGAAGAGGAACGTTGGGTGGTGAGTAATCCGTTTTCATTGAGCGGCAAATTGATCATGGTCACAGGTGCCTCTTCCGGCATCGGCAGCCAGGTTGCGATATGGCTGAGTCAGCAGGGCGCCCGGGTGGTGCTGGTTGCCAGAAACACCGGGCGGCTTGAAGCGACAAGGTGCCAGCTTCACGGTGAAGGTCACGGGGTCGAGCCTTTCGATTTGCTTGACGGGCATGCTGTCCCGGCCTGGATGAAAACCCTGGCCAGGACCTACGCGCCCTTCGACGGGCTGGTGCATGCCGCCGGTGTACAGATGCCGCTACCGATTCGAGCCCTGGCAATCGAGCAATGGGAAACGGTATTTGCCACCAACGTGACCTCTGGCTTTTCGCTGATAAAGTCATTCAGGCAGAAAGGGGTCTTCGTTCAAGGGGCCAGTATCGTTCTGCTTTCATCGGTGATGGCTCAGGCCGCCCAGCCTTCCCTGATGGCCTACTGCGCCAGTAAAGGCGCAGTGGAATCGATGGTCCGCGCTGCGGCACTTGAACTGGCCAGAGACGGAATAAGGGTCAATGCCATTGCGCCGGGCATAGTGCGAACCGAAATGACCCGCAAGCTTGAAGATCTGGTCGGTATCGATTCCATGGCCGTGGTTGAGCAGAAGCACCCGCTGGGGTTTGGTGAGCCGCTGGACATAGCCTATGCGGTCAATTACCTGTTGTCTCCGGCGGCTCGCTGGGTGACCGGAACATCGATGGTTGTGGATGGAGGATACCTGGCGCAATGAATGCCAATAGATTGCTCATCGTAGGTGCCGGTGCTTTCGGCCGTGAAGTGCATGCGTGGCTGACCGATTGGGTAGAGAAGAACCCTGGATGGCTTATCGCCGGATTCATCAATGACGGCCCCGGCTCGACCGAACGCTTCGAGCATTATCCGCCTGTCGTTTCGACGGTGGATGGCTACCAGCCAAAGCCTGAAGAGTATCTGGTCTGTGCGATCGGCGACCCGAGCGGCAAGCGCCTGGTTGTGGAAAAACTCCTCGCCAGGGGCGCGCAATTTTTCACCCTCATTCACCCTTCGGTCATCATTGGCGAAAATGTTTCCATTGGTCAGGGTGCGGTGATCTGTCCTTCAACGGTGCTCACGGTCGATCTTCGCATCGGCGCATTTGTAACCCTCAATATTGGCTGTCTGGTGGGGCATGACGCAGACATCGGCGACTTCTCCACCTTGAGCGGGCATTGCGATATCACTGGCGGTGTCGTGCTGGAGGAAGGTGTTTTCATGGGGACGCATGCCAGCGTCCTGCCAAAGGTAAGGATCGGCAAACAGGCTGTGGTCGGAGCGGGTAGCGTTGCAATACGCAATGTAGCCGCTGGCACTACAGTATTCGGTGTACCTGCCACACGCATATCGGGGTAACGCTCATGGGCGCTCATGCCAGGATCGTGAACATAGAATATGAACTGCCTGCTCATTCGCTAGACAATGAAACACTGGCGCGCGAATTTCCCGAGTGGGATGTCGAGAAAATCTTCTCGAAGACCGGTATTGGCGAGCGGCGTATCGTCGACAAGGATGAAACTGCGTCCGACCTTGCGTACCGCGCCTGCGAGAAGTTGTTTCTCAACGGAGATATTCAGCGCAGCGAAGTAGACGCGTTGATTTACTGCACGCAAAGCCCGGATTATGTATTGCCCGCCACCGCCTGCATTCTGCAGCACCGCTTGCAGCTCCCCACCCACTGCGCCGCCTTCGATTTCAATCAGGGCTGTTCAGGCTACATTTACGGACTTGGCATCGCCAAAGGGCTGATCGAGTCAGGGCAATGCCGGAATGTGTTACTGGTGACGGCGGAAACCTACAGCCGCTACATTCATCCGCAGGATAAAAGTGTTCGTACCCTGTTCGGTGATGCCGCGGCCGTGACCCTGCTCAGCGCGACCGAGGGCGGGCCTTTCCTGGAGCGTTTTCGTTATGGCAGTGATGGCTCCGGGGCGGAAAACCTGATGGTCCCGATTGGCGGTGCGCGAAGACCCTCGGCGGAAAACCTTCAGCCTGCCGAGTATCAGGATGACGGCGGCAGTGTGCGTACCGATGCACACCTGTACATGAATGGCCCGGCGATTTTCGAGTTTTCCATGACCCGCGTACCGCAGTTGTTCGCGTCGTTGTTCGATGACGAACTGGGTGTAGCCGATGTCGATCTGTTCGTGTTTCATCAGGCCAACCACTTCATGCTGGATGCCCTGCGTCGGCGTTTGAAGTTGCCGGTCGAGAAGTTCGTTTCTGCCTTCCAGCACTGTGGCAATACGGTGTCGTGCACCATTCCCATTGCGCTGAAGGAATCCTTGAACCGGGGTACGCTGAAACCGGGCGACCGGGTTGCTGCGGTCGGGTTCGGGGTGGGCTATTCGTGGGGGGCGTGCGTCATACGCTGGTAAACATCATCGCTCTGCGTCACCGCCCGGACGCAGAGCTTGTTGTCGGTTTGAATCCTTCCCTGATCAGCCCTTCAGCCAGGCATCGCGCCAGGCTTGCAAGTGATCGGCCTCAAGCATCCAGTTATCGATGACTGCCTGCCTCAAGGCATCGCCCTTGCGTGCGCACTCATCCAACTGGTCAATGTGTTGCTCGATGGCACTGACCCAGGCATTGGTTTCGTTTTCCACCCGAGTGACGGGCAGGTCTTCAGGCACGCTGAGCACATCACTGCAAATGACCGGAAAACCGCAGGCACCAAACTCCAGCAAGGCCACCGGGCTTTTGCTCCGGTTGATCAGATTCGACTCGGCCGGCACCACTACCAGATCCAGATTCAGACTGGCCAACGCCTCGGGGAACAAGGTGCCCTCCACGGGCGAACGCAGTTCATGAATGTAAGGGCGTAGCCAGCGCGTGCAAGGTCCCATGATGACCCACTCCACACGGTCTGCCAGCGCCTTGATGACTTCTGACAGAATCAGCAGGTCGCCTGTTTCTGTCGCCGTGCCTACCCAACCTACACGAGGTCTGGGACGAGTCTGGCGCTGGCTTCGCAGATTGCGCCACGGATCAGGCGCAAGTCGGGTTTCAACCACCTGAATGTTGAGGTGTGAGCCCTCTAGCAGCTCCGCCAGTGCTGTTGTGGGGACGGTGATCAGATCTGCCCGCGCCAGCCCGTGGCGCAGGGAAGCCTGCACTGTAGCGAGTGGCGCAGCGCTCTTGTCGATTTCAGCGTACGCCGGGTAGTGCGGCAGGTCGTAGGCCACCCAGGCGTTGGTGTGGTCCTTGATCGCGTTGATGCTGGCAATCAGGCTTTCATCTATCGGCCCCTGGATGACCACTGCATTCGGGCTGAGCCTGGCAATTTCCACGAATGGAAGCGGCGCATGGCTGATGATGCCGTCTGCCTCGCGCTCGGCGCTCAGGCTTTGCAGCGCGGTGCTGATGCGATTGCCGGCAGCCGCATGATTGCAGGGCAGAGCAAGGACCACCGGCAGTGGACGGTGGGTCAACGGCCGCCAGCTCAACTGCGGGTTGCTCTGGGCGACGAAACTGTCAGTCAGCATCAGGTTCTTGTTGTATGCAGGGTCCCAGGCCATGTAATGCAGCCAGCGGTGGTAGAGCGCGCGCGTCGCGAAATCCAGTGCTTCAGCGTCGCTCTGTGCGTTGTTCGGGCGCAGCGCAACGATGGCGTGCGGTGTCCAGACGACCAGATGCCCGGTGCTGCGCGCCTTCAGGCACAGGTCAACGTCATTGAAGTGCAGGGGGAACAAGTGTTCGTCCAGGCCTTGCACCTCTTCATGCACGGACTTGCGAATCATCAGGCAGGAGCCGCTGACCGCGCTGTAGTTCTGGTCTGTTTCCAGACGTTGCGCATCGCTCGCAGACCCTGCGATGTCGCTGGCAGTGACAGTCGCAGCGGTGCCATTGAGGCCTATGATGATGCCGGCCTGCACGACATTGCCATCCGTCGAAATGAGTTTCGCGCCGACAACGCCCACTTCAGGGCGCAGTGCGTGGTTGAGCAGGTGGTTGAGCCAGTCCTGCTGGATGATCAGGGCGTGGCTGTCGAGCATCACAAGATAGTCGCCCAGCGCGTGTTCGGCTGCGGAGTTGAGCAGCGCCGACGGGCTCAGTGCCTGCTCATGGCGAACGATGCGGATCCGTTCCGACTGCATCGACTCGATGGTCGCCAGCCATTGCGTGGTCTGTGCCGACTGGCTGTTGTTGTCGCAGATCAGAATTTCATAGTGCGGATACGTCGTGTTTTCCAGAATGCTCTCTACGCAGGGCAGCAGCGTTTCGAGCTGATCCTGCGAGGTAACGAGAATGGAGACCAGAGGCTGATCGGCATGGCCGTAATCGATCCGGTAAAGTCCCGACTCCAGCGCATGCACCTTACTGCCTGGGTAGCCACGCACGTGCAGATGCCGTTGCACGGTGCGCGCCTGATCGTAGTTCTCCTGTGCCTGCCATAAGGGCGAGATGATCATCGGCTCGCAAGAGTGCGCAAATTCGGTATAGCCCGGACCCTCGATCATGCGCAGGATCAGGTCGAGTTCAATGGCCTGCGCGTGGACTGGGTCGAAGCCGCCCACCTCCAGAGCTTTTTCACGATTGAACAGCCAGTTGCGGCTGGTTGCCGCCGGGCAGGTCAGCAGGTAATCCAGGCTGAAGTCCGGGCGAAAGGCCAGATGCGCGCCTGCCTGCGCATGCAGGGTCACTTCGTCGCCGAACACTGCGCAGGCTTCGGGCGTTTCGATCATTTTCATGACGGCGCACAGCAGGCCGCTCGAGGTGAACGTCGTGCCGGCGTCGACCAGGATCCACCAAGCTTGATCGTTTTCCTGCATCAGCGCGTTGATGACCGTTGCACGATTTTCCATGCTGGCATCCCGCCAAGGCAGTTGCGCTTGCAGCGGCGTCTGCTGGTCCCGGTCGTAGTCGGCAAGGACAAACACCTTGAGCTTGTCGAGCAGCGGCGCGTCGGACGCCAGGCTTTGCAGCGTGCTCAGCACGCTCTCGGGCTGCTGATTGAAATCCGACACGACAATCGCAATAGCAGGGCCGCCGTTGTGTTGTTGCAGGTGCTCGTTGAGCAACGCATGCTGGGCTGGCGTAGGTCTGCGCTGACCGAGCCAGCCAGCGACACGGGTATTTCGAACGGTAGCTTCGGGCCTTCTGTCGAAGTAGGCCAGCAGGTCCATTTCCTGAATATTGTCGCGTTGTGACAGCGGAGCAACCTTGACCTTGCCATTGAACTCGTCAGGCCTTACCCAGCCCAGCTCTGCGGGAATGCGTTTGAAGTTGGCGTGACCTTCGCGAGGCAGGGTCGGGTCTTTTCTGAATGCCTCGCTGCTCTGCTGATCCGACACCCGGAAATAGGAGAGCGGGCGGGCGAGCATCGCCAGGTTGCCATGACGCAAGAGCTTTGCGTACATGGCCAAATCACCCAGCCCCCAGATCAGCACCTGTTGCAGGGACATGATGTCCTGCCCGAATACCAGCAGGTCTTCGCGACGACACATGACTGCACTGGGCTCGCCGACGAAGTTGATCGGGTGACTGGCCAGAAAGGACACCAGCTCCGGACCGTCCAGAACGACGTTTTTGCCGAATGGGTAGGCCGTGTAGAGGTTGTCTGCCAGCAGAGTGCCGTTGGCGTCGATCCTCTTTCTGGTCGCGGACACCACTTTGATATCAGGGCTGTCGTGCATGACATCGAACATCAGGCGCACGCAGTCCGGGAGAAGGATGTCATCGTCGTAGAGAAACTTGATGTACTCACCCTGCGCACGCGCTATGGCGTGTGCGATGTTGTGAGGTTCGCCCAGCGGCGTTGCGTTTTTGAAATAGTGAATGGGCCAGCGGCTGTCCGGGCTGAGCTTTTCGACAATAGCCTTGATGCCATCGTCACGGCAGTCGTCGGTAATGATGATCTCGATGTCGTCGTGGTTCTGGCGCAGCGCGCTGGCAAGCGCTGCTTCGAAGAAAGCCGGTTTGTAAGCGGGGATGACAATACTGACCAGGCGTGAAGAACTCATCGCAATACCACTTTTGAAAAAGTTTTAAAAACCAACCGGGCAACGCAGTCGGCGTCCATGATCTGCAGTTGTCGTCAGCTTTTTTGGCCTATATACAAAACCGACTGTTCCGTAATGCCGTGCTGCTTGAAGACGCCTTCACCGAATGCCTGCGAGCCGAGGGCCTTCACGTCGAAACCGGCCTGCGTCAAACGGGACTGGAAGTCTTGCCTGGCATACATCCGCACATGATCGTCCTGGCCGAAGCGCGCCCAGCGCTCATCGACGCTTGGCTCGTCCGGGTCTTCTTCGGTTTCGGTGGCGGTCAGCAGAATCGGCACCATCAGGATGGCAGAGCCGCCTTTGGCCAGTACCCGAAACAGCTCGGACATGGCCTTGCGGTCATCAGGTACGTGCTCAAGTACGTGCGAGCACACGATGAAATCGAAGGACTCGTCGGCATACATGTGCATGTCCATGATATCGACCACGTCATCAGCCAGCGGCGAGAACAGGTCGGCCGAGCGATATCGGGCGTTGGGCAGGCTGCGCAGAAACTTCGAGAGCACCACTGCTGGCGCGATATCGAGGATACGCAACGGTTTGCCCGGCGGGTTGTCGAGCATGTTCATGGCAAACAGCGCGTAAAGCCGGTCGCGGTCCGACGCCATGCATTCGGGGCAGCTGTATTGCCCGACGTTAAGGGTTTCGAAGTCTTCGATGCAGTAGTGGACGTTCAGGCGGTGGAGGATTTCCAGATGGCTTCTACCCAGCGGATAGAAGTTCGGGAAACGACAGGAGCAGACTGGGCACGTTCGCATTAGCAGTTCTCTTTACTGGCTTTGACGATCACATCAATGATGCTGTCGAAGGCTTCATCCGTCAGGCTGTCGTAGATCGGCAGGCACAGGATCTGACTGGACAGGCCGGTCGCGACACGCAGGCGATCGGGTTTTGCCGAGTCAAGGCCCCGGTACATCGGGAATGTGGAAATGAGCGGGTAAAAGTAACGGCGCGCCAGAATGTTGTGGTCGCGGAACCGCTGATAAAGGTCATCGCGGGAAATCGCGAAGTCTTCGGTGACCAGCACCGGGAAGTACGAGTAATTGTGTTTTTCGGTGCTTTTCCAGAGAATTTTCAGCCCCTGCACCGTTGCCAGCGCATCGCGATAGCGTTCATCGATACGTTGCCGTTTCAAGAGCGCTTCGTCGATGTACTTCAACTGAAGCAGACCGAACGCAGCGTTGATCTCACTCATCTTGCCGTTGATTCCCGGCGCGACTACGGTCACTTCGTCAGCAAAGCCGAAGTTCTTCAGGTAATCGATGCGTTGCTTGGTCTTGGCATCCGGACTGATGATGGCCCCGCCTTCGAAGGTGTTGAACACCTTGGTGGCGTGAAAGCTCAGCACCGACAGATCCCCGTGATTCAGCAGGCTTTGCCCGCGATGCTGGACACCGAACGCATGGGCGGCATCGTAGATGACCTTCAAGCCATAGCGATCGGCGATCTGCTGAATGCGGTCGACGTCACACGGGATGCCGTAGCAGTGTACGGGCATGATCGCCGTGGTAGCCGGAGTGATGGCTTCTTCAATGCGCTCCGGGTCCAGGTTATAAGTACCCGGGTCGATGTCGACAAACACCGGCGTCAGGCTGTTCCAGAGCAGCGAATGGGCGGTTGCCACGAACGAGTAGGGCGTGGTGATGACTTCGCCCTTGATGCGCAGCGCCTGAATGGCGGTCATCAGCGCCAGCGTGCCATTGGAAAACAGCGAGAGATGCTGCACGCCCAGGTACTCGGCCAGCTCCTTTTCAAGCTGCTGGTGAAACGGACCGCCATTGGTGAGCTGGCGGCTTTCCCATATGTGTTCGAGGTAGGGAATGAACTCCTCCAGAGGCGGTAACAGAGGACGAGTTACTGGAATCGGTGCGCTCATGGAGGGTTCTCTGCTCGTGTTTTATCCGATTGCTGTTCGAAAGGGCATCTGCTTCAAGGGCTTCCGGCAAAGGCGTTGCCATTGACATAAAAATGACAGTCGAACTGTTGTGACCGGGGTACACAGCAAGAACCCGGCCAAGACCGCTTTTGCCGGATCAGGTAGAGGTCGGGTAGTGATCCTTCTCACGAAGGTGTTTCAGTGCTTGATATCCCGAACGCCCGCTGCGTATTTTGTACGGGTTGCCGCCGAGCGGCCTGGCCCACGACAAAGGAATGAACCATGACACGCAATGACCCCCATCCGCTGGCACAGCTGCTGATGGGCATTGATGAAGTGGAGTGTGTGACCCCGGACCTGAACGGCGTGCCACGCGGCAAGGTGATGACCGCTGCCGGTTTTCTGCAGGGCAGGCGATTGCAGCTTGCGCGGGGTGTGTTGCTGCAATGCATCATGGGCGGGTACCCGCCGTCACGGTTTTACGGTAGCGATGATGGCGACCTCGCGCTGCTCAGCGATCCGCAGCAGGTCCATCGTCTGCCCTGGAGCGAGCAACCGCGCGCCCTGGCCATCTGCGATGCGGAGGAGTTGAGCGGCGAGCGTTGCATGCTCTCGACGCGCAGCCAGCTCAAGGCCGTCATTGCCCGCTATGCCGCACGTGGGCTGGCCCCGGTTGTGGCCACTGAACTCGAGTTCTTTGTCTTCGCGCCCAACCCCGAGCCGCTGTATCCGTTCGTGCCGCCGACAGGGCTGGACGGACGACGCGAGCAGGGGCATTCAGCGTTCAGTATCAGCTCGAACAATGGCTTGCGGCCTTTTTTCGCCGAGGTATACGCCTGCATGGCGGCGTTGGGCCTGCCGCGGGACACGGTGATGCACGAAATGGGCGTCAGCCAGTTCGAGATCAACCTGCTGCATGGCGACCCGCTGCTGCTCGCCGACCAGACCTTTCTGTTCAAGCACCTGCTCAAGGAAGTCGCGCTCAAGCACGGGCTTATTGTGGTCTGCATGGCCAAGCCGCTCGCGCACACGGCGGGCAGTTCGATGCATCTTCATCAGAGCGTGGTGGCAATAGACTCCGGGGTAAACGTCTTCAGTGACGCAGATGGCCAGCCGACTGACACGTTTCGTCACTTTATCGCGGGTCAGCAGGTCTGCATGGCTGACTTCACCGCGCTGTTCGCGCCCAATGTGAATTCCTATCAGCGCCTGTGCCAACCCTATGCTTCGCCCAATAACGCCTGCTGGTCCTACGACAATCGCGCAGCCGGCCTGCGCATCCCGTCGAGTGCAGCGGCGGCTCGAAGGGTGGAGAACCGTTTGCCAGGCGCCGACGCCAATCCTTATCTGGCCATCGCCGCAAGCCTGGCGGCCGGGCTGCATGGCATCGAGCAAAAGCTGGAACCCACCCCGCCCATGCAAGGCGAGATTGAGGTGCCGGAAGAATTGTCATTGCCGTGTACCCTGCACGCCGCTCTGGAGCGTCTGAAAAGCAGTCAGTTGGCCAAGGAACTGTTTGGTCATGAATTCATCGAAGGCTACATCGCGTCGAAGACCCTGGAACTGACCAGTTTTTTTGACGAGATAACCCCCTGGGAACGGCGCGTTCTGGCTGCTCAGGTTTAAGAATCGCAGTGTTGGGCTCGCCCGGTCGGGCGACTCCCTATTTTTGGAAAGTTGATGCGCCAAATCTGGAAGTCCTTTCGAGCGCTTTATTTTGCCTCGTTGATGATGTTGATCGGTTCAGGTCTGCTGAGCACTTATCTGGCCCTGCGCCTGGCGGCCGATCAGGTCGACAGCCTGTGGGTCGGTGCGCTGATGGCCGCCAACTATTTCGGTCTGGTCCTGGGGGGCAAGATCGGTCACCGTCTGATCGGCCGTGTCGGTCATATTCGGGCCTATGCCACCTGCGCCGGTATCGTTGGTGCTGCGGTGCTAGGGCATGGCCTGATCAGCTGGTTGCCCGCCTGGCTGGTACTGCGGGTGATTGTCGGTCTGGGCATGATGTGCCAATACATGGTCATCGAGAGCTGGCTGAACGAGCAGGCCGCCGCGAAACAGCGCGGCATGGTGTTCAGCGGTTACATGATTGCGTCCTATCTGGGCCTGGTGCTGGGGCAACTGGTACTGGTGGTCCACCCGCAACTGGGCCCTGAGCTGCTGATGCTGGTGGCATTGTGCTTCGCGCTGTGTCTTGTGCCGGTCGCCATGACCCGGGCAATTCACCCCGCACCGTTGCACCCGGCACCGCTGGAGCCGCTCTTCTTCATGAAGCGTGTGCCGCAGTCGCTGACGGCGGTGTTGGGTGCCGGGCTAATCATCGGTTCGTTCTACGGTCTGGCACCGGTTTACGCCGCCGAACAGGGGCTGTCCACCGAGCAGGTCGGTCTGTTCATGGGCTGCTGCATTCTGGCCGGGTTCCTGGTGCAGTGGCCATTGGGTCTGCTTTCCGACCGCTATGACCGATCCGTACTGATGCGCATCTTTGCCGCTGCACTGGTGGTGGCGTCATTGCCGCTGGCGGTGTTTCCGAGTGTGCCGGTCGAAGTCCTGTTCGGCGTCGGCTTTCTCGCCTCGCTGATGCAGTTCTGCCTCTATCCACTGGCGGTGGCATTTGCCAATGACCACGTCGAGGCCGAACGCCGGGTGTCGCTGACGGCCATGTTGCTGATGACCTATGGCATCGGCGCGAGTATCGGCCCGTTGGCTGCCGGCGTGGTCATGAAGCTGTTTGGCGGCCACATGCTGTATGCGTTCGTCTGTGGTGCCGGGGTGATTCTGGTGCTGCTGATCAGACCCAAGGCCGTTACCCATTTGCATCAGGTCGAAAACGCACCGCTGCATCACGTCGCGATGCCGGACAGCATGTCCAGCTCGCCGCTGGTGGTTGCACTGGACCCGCGTGTCGATGAGCAGGTGGTTCAGGAGCAGATGCAGACCACCGTCGAGCCGGAGTCCGAACCTGAGTCTGAGGTGGTGGCCGACGCCGACGCAGAAACCGAGGCACAGGCCGAGCCGGTCGCGGGCACGGAAACAGCCGAAGCTGAAGAGCACGAACGCGAGCGTGAAAGCGAGACCTGGAAGGCTTGAGTGTAGCGGGGGGCAGAGCAGGGGATTACGGTGTGATTGCGGCAGGTTGCCGCAATCACCAGCAAGCAGAAGCGGGGATCAGAAGTCGTCGTCTTTGTCGAAGCGGCGAGCTTCACGCTGCAACTGGTAGACGAAACGCTCAACCTGACGCTGCACAAGCCCACTCATGTTGTGGAAGCGCACGCCGGCAAAGGTGGTGTGAAATCTTTCTTCGAAGTGCAGATAACGCAGCTCTACGGGGGCTGTCATTGCTCCGAATGGCAACTTCGCAATAAAGCGTTCGTATACCTGGCCCAACTGCATGCGCTCGGACACATCGCCTTCAAAGCGCAGTTTGCAACCGGTTGCAGAGATGTCCAGCAGTTTGCCGGTCAGAGGGGATTTCAAACGGTCGCCGCCGATCTCGATGTCGACCAGCTGTGCCAGCTTCAGCGCTGCACGAAATGCGTTGCGCCGCTGGTGGTAAATCACTTCTTCAGGCAGCGGTCCGCGGTACAGGCGCTGCCCGTCGGTATCGACAATCTCCATCTGAGACGAGCTTTCCCAGGCGATACGCACGCCGTCGTGAAAACCTTCGACGCGGAAAGACTCGCCATTACTTAAAAAGCGTTCGCCATCACGGGGGATCATTTCGTCGAGCGCCATGACGTTGCTGTCACGGTCGACTTCAAGCAGGTAGCTCTGAAAGCGTTGGGCACGCTCATGGAAGGTAATGATCAGAGGATCATGACTCTCGAGTAGCAACCGCAGGTTAGCGGCAATTTCCAAAGGTGTGTTGAGGACCTTCGGGGGCTGCGGAGCATCGTCCGCGCTTGAGCCATTCACGTTCTTGAATCTCCAGGCAAAATACTACGGCAACGCAACAACAGGCATTCTGCCACTACGCACGAAACCTTGATACAGGAAGTTACGCCTGACTCAGAGGGCGTGGTTTTGCTCTAAGCGCAGTTGACCCGCGACTGTCATAGAGCGTGGGCGTCTCACCGCCGTTCAGTATGCGAAGCTGATGAGCGGTGCTGATCTGTTGCAGCTGGATCAGACTACCATTCTGCTCGTTCAGCGTCTGGCATTCATTGATCAACGCATTCAGTTCGTCACCGGCCATCAGCAATTGCTCGCCGACATCCGACTGGCTGGCCAGTTGCTGGAGACCACTGCGATTGGCTGGCAGCCCCATGCCCGCAAGCACCTGGCTACGTTTGCGCCCATGTTGATCGAGAAGAATGACCAGCGCCTGTTTCTGCGCCAGCACCTGCTCCATCTCGCCCATGTCGCGGCCGTGAAGAATCAGGGATTCGGCCTGCAGCAGCTCTAGAAGCTGTCGGGCCGAAACCATGTCGTCAGTGATCATCTGCAACAAAGTAGTGTCTTGCATCGCATGCTCTGGTTTTTAAGCGTCCAGAATATCCAGCGCCAGCCTTGGCTTAGCGTTGGGTTTCGAAATTCAACAGCTTGCTGGCGACACGGTTGCTGTCCACTGTGTAACTACCGTCGGCGATGGCCTGCTTGAGCTCGGCAACGCGAGCACTATTGACGGTTGGCAGATCGGTCAGCTTGTCCGTGATTTTCTGCAACTGTTGAGCCTCACTGCTCAAAGAAAAAGTTTCCCCGGTGCTTTTGACACCTGCGGTGGATGCAGGAGCTGTCGCATCGGTTTTGACGGTGTCTTTGCTGGCGCTGGTACGTGATGTACCGGCAACAGACTGTGAATTGTTAAGGCGACTGAAATCTATGACCATGATTGAAAAAACCTCTGGGTGTTTGGACGCTTGCCTTGTTTTCGGCCAACCCCTATCAAACTTTAGGCCGATTGTGAGAAAGCTTCCCAATAGACGCTTTTCACCGTCGGATATTCCCCGCAGTCTAAAAAAAACACACCCTGTGCGCCAGCATCAATGCATTACATGGCCACTTCCACCTGCCCTGGGCCGGTGACATTCGCTTTGATCACCCGCTGGGAATTAAGGTTTTTCACCCGTATCTGTTCGTTGAAACCTCCGTCGGACATCGCTTCGCCGGGCATACGCACCGCCAGCGAACCGCTGCGGGCGATGATGACCACCTGGTCGCCCTTGTGAATCATTTGTGGCTGTTCCAGCGCCACCGGGGTGACGACCTGGTCGATGACCATTTGTCGGACAACCTTTTGACCGACGGCCTGATCAAGAGAGGCCAGAAATCCCTGGCCCAGGCTGCTCACGTCGCGCTCACGCAGCGCAACGTCTTCTTCAGTAACGATGGCATCGCGTTTCAGCGGGCGCATCACGGTCACAACGTTGCGATACAGCAGCACCTGGGCTGGCACAAATACTGTCCAGGGCGAAGAACCTTCGCAGCGTACCCGCACCGTAACCCGGCCGACCGGGCGCGGGCTTTCCAGTGTGGCTGTCAAATCCTTGTCACAGGCACCCATCCGTAAACGCGGGTCGAGCTGCTTGACCTGTATGTCATGACGCCCGTCAATCTGGTTGGTTGCCAAATAGTCTTCTACTGTGAACTCAAGAAACCCTTGGGTGACGCCGATAAGCTGTTCAGGCAGTGTGAAATTCTCTGCGCGAGCGAGGCTCACCGTGCCACAAAGGCACAGCAGAGCGATTGCGCACAGAAGCCTGCGGGTTTCTAATGCGAGGTGTCGAGAAATTGTCGTCTTTGCGTTCATGAGGTAATAAATAGCAAAGCCCGTGCCGCTTGTTGATCTAGTGTCTGGGCGGCGGTCATTTTGGTAAGGGGGTTCGGCATGGCAGGTGTAATGGATTCGGTAAACCAGCGAACTCAGCTGGTGGGTCAGAATCGCCTGGAGCTGCTCTTGTTCCGTCTCGACGGCAAGCAGCTCTACGGGATCAACGTCTTCAAGGTAAAAGAAGTACTGCAATGCCCGAAACTCACCATCATGCCCAAATCGAGCAAGATCGTCCGGGGTGTGGCCAATATCCGTGGCGGCACGATCCCGATCATGGATCTGGCGATGGCGACGGGTTCCACGGGCATGATTTCGCTGGTCAATTCCTTCGTCATCATTACTGAGTACAACACCAAGGTTCAGGGTTTTCTGGTGCATTCTGTAGAACGCATCGTCAACATGAACTGGGAGGAGATTCATCCACCACCCAAGGGGACCGGGCGCGATCATTACCTGACCGCCGTCACCCGGGTGGATAATCAGTTGGTGGAAATTATCGACGTCGAGAAGATTCTTGCCGAAGTCGCACCTATTTCCGAAGAAGTGTCAGTCGGTGTGATCGATGCCGAGGTTCAGCACAAGGCGATTTCGCTGCGTGTTCTGACGGTCGATGACTCGTCGGTGGCCC
The DNA here is from genome assembly GCF_001466905.1 of Pseudomonas sp. ICMP 3272. Classification (NCBI taxonomy): domain Bacteria; kingdom Pseudomonadati; phylum Pseudomonadota; class Gammaproteobacteria; order Pseudomonadales; family Pseudomonadaceae; genus Pseudomonas; species Pseudomonas sp. ICMP 3272. Next base: position 43,967 of record NZ_LKEK01000055.1, on the reverse strand, counting down.
GCAAGCAGGTCAGCCGCTGCCTGGAAACCGTCGGTGTGGAAGTGGTTGCCCTGAACGATGGCCGTCAAGCGCTGGATTACCTGCGCAAAATGGTCGAAGAGGGTAAAAAACCGGAAGAAGAGTTCCTGATGATGATCTCCGACATTGAAATGCCGGAGATGGATGGCTATACCCTTACAGCTGCGATACGTAATGACCCGCGTATGCAGAAGATGCACATCACCTTGCATACCTCTCTGTCCGGGGTATTCAACCAGGCGATGGTCAAGAAAGTCGGCGCTGATGATTTTCTCGCGAAATTCCGGCCTGATGATCTTGCGGCCAGGGTTGTTGCGCGGATCAAGGCAGCAGAATAACCAGCCGGGGGCGTCGTCCCCGGTGATTCACATGATTTGAGAGGCGGCACCTTGTCTACGGGTAATTTGGATTTTGATCAGTTCCGGGTATTTCTGGAAAAAGCCTGTGGCATCTTGCTTGGGGAAAACAAGCAGTATCTGGTGTCCAGCCGCCTCAACAAACTGATGGAGCAGCAAAGCATCAAGTCGCTTGGCGAGTTGGTTCAGCGCATCCAGACCCAGCCGCGCAGTGGGTTGCGCGAACAGGTTGTCGATGCGATGACCACCAACGAAACCCTGTGGTTTCGCGATACCTATCCGTTCGAAGTGCTGAAGAACAAAGTGCTGCCCGAGCAGATCAAGGCCAGCCCTGGTCAGCGACTGCGCATCTGGTCGGCGGCCTGCTCATCGGGCCAGGAACCGTACTCACTGTCGATGTCGATCGATGAGTTCGAGCGCGCCAATCAGGGCCAGCTCAAATCGGGCGTGCAGATTGTTGCCACCGATTTGTCTGGTGCAATGCTCAACAACTGCAAGACTGGCGAGTACGACAGCCTGGCTATCGGCCGCGGCTTGTCGCCGGATCGTCTGCAGCGTTTCTTTGATGTAAAAAGTCCGGGTCGCTGGGTCGTCAAGACGCCGATCAAGAGCCGTGTGGAGTTCCGCTCGTTCAACCTGCTCGACAGCTACGCCTCGCTGGGCAAGTTCGACATCGTGTTCTGCCGCAACGTATTGATCTACTTCTCCGCTGAAGTGAAGAAGGACATCCTGCTGCGCATCCACGGTACGCTCAAGCCAGGCGGTTACCTGTTTCTGGGGGCTTCCGAAGCGCTCAATGGTTTGCCGGATCACTATCAGATGGTTCAGTGCAGCCCCGGGATCATCTATAAGGCCAAGTGACGGTCTGTCAGTTGCCTGCGATGAAAAAAGAGACCTTCGGGTCTCTTTTTTTGTGCGCAGCTGAAAACAGCTTCGATCATCTGCCCATCGGTTCATGTTTGCGTACTGTTACTCACCAGTTTTGCAAAAGCGTTGGCGGCGGCGCTCTGGTAGCCGTTTTTACGCCGCAGCAGCGCAACCGTCCGCCCAGGCAGGGCAGGGGTCGTCTGAACTTCGCGCAACCCGGGCTGCTCGCGAACGATGGCATCGGGAAGAATGGTCGCCATACGCCCCTGGGCAACGACCTTGAGCAAAATGGCGATCGAGTTCGCCTCCAGGCCGACCGTAGGCTTGAAATTCTGCGTCTGGCACCAGGCATCCAGTAGCTGGCGAGTGGCGAATCCGGGGGCGAGCAAGGCAAAGCGAAGCGTTTGCAGGTCCTCAAGTGTCAGTGCGGTCTGTTTTTCGGGGGCAGACTTGGCCATGACCAGGCACAGTTGTTCATCGAACAGAGGCTGGCTGTCTATCTCGACGGCATGACTGCCGGCAAAACCGATGGCCAGATCGAGCGCGTCACTGATCAATGCCTCGGTGATCTGCTCCAGAGGCAGCTCCGTGAGGATGATTGTTACGCCGGGATACAGCGCGCTGAAGCGTTCGATCAACGGCGCTATCAGGTATTCACTGAAGGTTGGCGTGACGCCGAGGCGCAATTGTCCGCGTGACAGATCGCTGACATCGTTGAGCGCACGCTTCCCGGCCTCCAGCTCAAGCAGGCAGCGACGCGCGTGGTCCAGATACACGCGGCCAGCATCGGTCGGCACGACGCTGCGGCGGGTGCGGTCGAACAGTTGCACACCCAGGCTGCTTTCCAGCTGCCTGATCTGTTGCGACAACGCCGGTTGTGAGACATGCAGGGCCTCGGCCGCCCGGGTGAAATTGCCATGGTCGGCGACTGCCAGCAAATAACGTATATGGCGTAACAGCACGGCATCACCATAAGGCAGGATTATGGCGATGATCATAAATCAGTCTTGGATCTTATGGTGATAGTTGCCGATGCTGTGATTGATGTGAATTCATTCCGGAGGTTTACCTATGCCGCACAGCAACATTTCCAGAGCGCCGCGCCAGAATCTGACTGAACGTGTGCTGCAGGCCAAGACCGCAAAGAACCTGACGTGGGCAGGGCTTGCAGAAGGTACGGGGTTGAGCGTGGTGTATGTCACGGCTGCATTGCTCGGTCAGCACCCATTGCCGGAAGCGGTGGCCGAGGTAGTCGCCGAGCGTATCGGGCTGGACAGGGACGCGGTCGCCGAACTGCAAACCATCCCGTTGCGCGGCAATGTCGAAGACGTCTCCAGTGACCCGACGATCTATCGCTTCCACGAAATGGTTCAGGTCTACGGCACAACGCTGAAGGCATTGGTGCATGAGCAGTTCGGCGACGGCATCATCAGCGCAATCAACTTCAAGCTCGACATCAAGAAAGTCGAAGATCCGGAAGGGGGCGAGCGAGCCGTGATCACCCTTGATGGAAAATTTCTGCCCTATAAACCGTTCTGAGGACGCTGAGATGAGTGATAAAGGAAGACCGCCATTTCCACCCTTTACCCTGGAGACGGCTGTCCAGAAAGTCCGTGGCGCCGAGGATGGCTGGAACTCTCGCGATGCAGCGAAAGTTGCGCTGGCCTACACCGAAGACACGTATTGGCGTAACCGTAGCGAGTTCATCAATGGTCGTGCAGAGGCTCAGGCCTTTCTGGAGCGCAAGTGGCGCAAGGAACTGGACTATCGGCTGATCAAGGAGCTCTGGGCATATACCGATAACCGCATTGCCGTGCGCTATGCCTATGAATGGCATGACGACTCTGGCAACTGGTTCCGTTCGTATGGCAACGAAAACTGGGAGTTCGCTGCAAACGGCCTCATGCAGCGGCGCTTTGCCTGCATCAACGATTTGCCGATCGCCGAGTCCGAGCGCAAATACCATTGGCCACTGGGGCGCCGACCTGATGACCACCCTGGGTTGAGTGAGCTTGGCCTCTGATTCAGTCGTCAAAGAGACCTTCGGGTCTCTTTTTTATTGGGTGTCCGAATGAGGCAGTAATGAAGTGCCGCCATTGTCAGGCGGCAAGCCGATACTGGCAAAAAAACGGCACCCCTCTTGCCGCTTTCTTCTCCCACAGCGGAAATGCCTTGCCGCTTTTCTGGCATTGCCGCCTCGCCGCTGGCTGTGGCCCCCGCAATCATTGGCTTTTGCAACATGGCACGCTGATTGCTTTGTCAGTAACAACAGAATCAGGTCAACCGGCAAAGGTTTCCCGAAATGAGCATCAGCTTCGATAAAGCGCTAGGCATACATGAAAAGGCTCTGAACTTCCGGGCTCAGCGTGCAGAGGTGTTGGCCAACAACATCTCCAACGCCGATACCCCGAACTTCAAGGCTCGCGATCTGGACTTCTCGTCGGTGCTGGCTGCCGAAAACGACAAGGTGCAGAACGGTCATTTCGCGCTGAACAAGACCAACAGCCGCCATATCGAAGCCGAAGGCATGGGCAATGATGACGGGACGCTGATGTATCGCACCCCGTCCCAGCCTTCGCTGGACCAGAACACCGTCGATTCCCAGGTCGAGCAGGCCAGCTACACCGAGAACGCCATGGGCTTCCAGGCCAGCTTCACATTGCTCAACAGCAAGTTCAAGGGGCTGGTTGCAGCCCTTCGCGGAGAATAATTCATGTCACTAGCCAATGTGTTCAACATTGCCGGTAGCGCCATGAGTGCCCAGACCACGCGTCTGAACACTACGGCCAGTAACATCGCCAACGCCGAGACCGTGTCTTCGAGCATGGACCAGACCTACCGCGCCCGTCATCCGGTGTTTGCCACCGTGATGCAGGGTCAGCAGTCCACAGGCGGTTCGCTGTTCCAGGATCAGGGCGAAGCCGGGCAGGGCGTGCAGGTCAACGGCATCATCGAAGACAGCTCGAACCTGGAAGCACGTTACGAGCCCAATCATCCTTCCGCTGACAAGGACGGGTATGTCTACTACCCCAACGTCAATGTCGTGGAAGAAATGGCCGACATGATTTCTGCCAGCCGGTCTTTCCAGACCAACGCCGAAATCATGAACACCGCTAAATCCATGATGCAGAAGGTTCTGACCCTCGGTCAGTGATAGAAGGCGAACGTTATGGCCGATAACACCACAGCAAGCAGCGTCTCATCGACGTTCTTGAACACACTGCAGAATCCGACGCCGACCGCGACGAATTCCACCGGTACGCTGGGCAAGGACGCGTTCCTGCAGCTGCTCGTGACGCAGATGAAGAACCAGAACCCGCTGGACCCACAGGACAACACGCAGTTCGTGGCCCAACTGGCGCAGTTCAGCAGCCTTGAAAGCATGCAGAACCTGACGTCGACGGTTGACACGATTGCAACCAGTTACAAGTCGTCCCAGGCGTTGCAGGCATCGTCGTTGGTGGGTCGCTCGGTGATCATCGATTCGAGCTCCACCACCGTGGATACCACCAAGGGTATGACCGGTTCGATTGTTGTTCCGAGCGCCACTACCGCGACAAGTATCAAGGTTTACGATTCGCAATCGAACCTGGTCGACACCGTCGAACTGGGCGCGCAGAAAGTCGGCACCACCAGCTTTTCCTGGGACGGTACGGACAGCGACGGTACAGCGCTTGCGTCGGGCAACTACACCTTCAAGGCTGAAGGCTCGGTTGACGGCAAGAACACACAGCTTTCGACTTACCTGCCTGCCACGGTCAACAGCGTTACGTTGGGTGTGAATGGTGCAGAAACAATGCTCAACCTGGCCAGCGGCAGTGTTGCCCTGTCCAAAGTTCAAACCATCGGATTGTAGAGCCTACCAGGCGCAGGAGTGAAACATGTCTTTCAATATCGGCCTTAGTGGGCTCTATGCTGCAAACAAGAGTCTCGACGTTACCGGCAACAACATTGCCAACGTTGCGACCACCGGCTTCAAGTCTTCGCGTGCGGAGTTTGCTGACCAGTACGCCCAATCGATTCGCGGCACTTCCGGCCAGACCAACGTGGGCAGCGGCGTAACAACCGCAGCGGTTTCCCAGCAGTTCTCGCAGGGCAACCTGACTACCGGTACTGCCAACAGCCTCGACCTTGCCATCAACGGCAACGGTTTCTTCATGCTCAGCAATAACGGCGAGAAGCTGTACACCCGTGCCGGTGCATTCCACACCGACAAGGAAGGCTACGTCGTCAACAGCGGCGGCATGAAGTTGCAGGGTTACAACGTCGATGCCAACGGCAGTGTGGTGACAGGTGCATTGAGCGACCTGCGCGTGGACTCGTCCAATCTCCAGCCCAAGGCAACTACCGCCATTACCAACGTTGCCAACCTGAATTCGACGACTGCCTTGCCGTCCCTCACCACGTTTGATGCGACTGACACCAAGTCGTACAACATGAAGTACAGCACGCCGACCTACGACACTCAGGGTAACGCGCACACGCTGGATCAGTATTTCGTCAAGACCGGCACCAACACCTGGTCCATGTACTCGCTGATGGACGGTCGCAGCATTTCCGACCCGACCACCACTACGGCCGACAAGAACGACCTGACATTCGACTCATCGGGTAATCTGGTTGTCGCAGCGCCGGGCGCCGTACCAACCGACAGTGCGAACATCAAGTTCAACACTGATGGCACCTTCACTGTCGCCAACTGGGTACCAGGTGTGCAGTCCGGCACCGGCACGACCACCAGTTGGGGCGCGAACGGCGCTACAGGTGCCTCCATCAAACTGAACATGGCCGGCATCACCCAGACCGCGTCGGTCTCGGGCCTGATCACTCAGGACCAGGACGGCTACGCCACTGGCCAGCTCAGCGCAATGAGCGTTGATGCAACCGGTAACCTTTTCGCCACCTACACCAACGGCAAATCCCAGGTGATCGGGCAGACCTCGCTGACCAACTTTGCCAACGTGCAAGGCCTGGCGCAGGCGGGTGGCACCAACTGGCGTGAAACCTTCGCTTCGGGCGTACCGGTCAGCGGCACGCCGCAATCGGGCACCCTCGGCTACATCACTGGTCAGGCGCTGGAAGAGTCCAACGTCGATCTGACCATGGAGCTGGTGAACCTGATCAAGGCGCAGAGCAACTACCAGGCGAACGCCAAGACCATCTCCACTCAAAGCACCATTATGCAAACCACTATTCAGATGACTTGATAGTGTAGAGCGTTAAATAAAGCCCCTTTTCGAAGGGGCTTTATTTTGCTTGTTTTTTATAAAGTGATGCACGTTCGAGTTTAATTAAACTTGCGGAAAGTTCGGTCAATGTACTTGGAAATCTCCTACGCGCGATGATGTGAGAATCAAAACTCCTCTATGAGTTGCCCTTTGGGGCGAAGGAGTTTTCATGTCGTTCAATACCGCGATCAGCGGCATTCATGCCGCGAACAAAAGGCTGGAGGTGGCCGGTAACAATATTGCCAACTCCGGCACCATCGGGTTCAAGTCCTCGCGTGCGCAGTTCTCGGCGCTGTATTCAGCCAGCCAGTTGGGCAGTGGTCGCAATGCAATAGGTGATGGCGTACGCCTTGCTTCAACACAGCAGAACTTCAATCAGGGCGAAAGCATGACCACGTCGGGTAATCCGCTCGACATGCGTATTCAGGGCAACGGCTTTTTTGTGGTGAGTGACGGTGGGGCTCTTGCCTATACCCGTGCCGGAGCGTTCCTCAAGGACGCGGCGAACTTCGTTGTCGACAGCGAGGGTGGACGATTGCAAGGCTATGCGGCAAACGAGCAGGGCGAGATTAAACGGGGATTGCGTACCGACTTGCAGATTGACACGTCGAATGTGTCTGCCAGAGCCACCACGCGGGTTGCCGAGAACATCAACCTGGACGCCTCGCTGCCTTCGCTCGCGCGTTTGCCGGTCTTCGATCCGGCCGATCCTGCGACCTACACGCGGGCCGTTGGCCGTACCATTCAGGACGCGGGGTCTGGAGCGGGAGCTACTGCTTTGCCTGCGGCGGATCATGAGCTCAAGCAGTACTTCGTCAAGACCGGCGACAGTCAGTGGTCCATGTATGTGCTGATCGATGGGCGCAATCCGGTGGATCCGAACAGCGTGGCGCCGTTGCACGTCACCCTTGAGCAAAGACCAAACGGATCGCTTTCATACAGCGGCAATAGCCAGCACCTTCGTAAGGTCTCGGACACAGAATTTGCCCTTCAAGGCTGGCGGCCGGCTGAAGAGGTCGGTGGTGCCTGGGTCAGCAACGGCGCTGCCAATGGCGGCACAGTGTCGCTGCCGTTGAATAATGGATCGATCAGCATGCTTGATCCTGGTGATGCGTTGATGGATCGCCCGGTTCCGGCGTTCGATCCATCGGACCTGAAGACGTACAGCGATATGTTTGCCAATGCGATTTTCGACAGCCAGGGCAATCAGCACGAGCTGAAGCAGTATTTCGTGAAGGACGGCACCAACAGCTGGCGCATTCATGCGCTGATTGATGGCCGCAACCCGCAGATGCCTGATTCCACCGACCCGCTGACGGCAAACATCGTGTTTGATTCTGGCGGCTGGGTACAGTCATTGACCGGCGGCCCTGGTTTTGCGAGTACCCATAGCAACGGTCTGCAACTGACCGGCTGGACACCGGCCATGCCTGCCGAGCGCGTCACAGGGCCAGAAAAATGGGTACCCAACGGTGCGGCTGGCAGTGCGAAGGGCATTACGATCGACTTCACCAACCTGCTGCAGCACAACGCCGCCAGTTCGCGTTCTTCCACGCATGTTGATGGCCATGCGGCGGGGCAGTTGAGCAGCCTGAGCGTGGGGCGCGATGGCATCCTGCGTGCCGGGTTTACCAATGGCATGAACAAGAATATCGGTCAGGTGATACTCGCCAGCTTCGCCAATCCGCAGGGGTTGCAGGCGCGCAGTGATACGCGCTGGACCGAATCCGCCGACTCTGGCGTTGCCGATTACGATGTGCCGGGCGTCGGCACGCTGGGCAGCCTCATTGGCGACGGGCTGGAGGGGTCCAATGTCGTCCTGGCTGATGAGCTGATTGCTCTCATCCAGGCGCAGACGGCTTATCAGGCCAACTCCAAAGCCATATCGACAGAGGCGACCGTGATGCAGACGCTGATTCAGTCGACCTGATCAGATTGAGCAGTCGGATTTGATGAAGTGACCTTTCAGCCGTGTCCAGCCAGGCCCGGGGCTGGTCTGGGCGCAGACAATCCGGCTGTCGCCCTGCCATTTGTAATAGTGGGCGGGGGCGGCCTGGGCGAGGAGGGCGAGGGTCATCAGGCTCGCGCTGGCGATGCCGGCAATGCATGCACGAAAAAGCATGAGGGTTCCCGTTCAGGGCTGCGGTGTCGGCAAGATTATCACTGTCGATCCGCTTGTCAGCCCATACCAATGAAGTTTTTTTGGCGGTGCTCGCTGCTTGATGATCGGCAGGCGGCAGTCCTCCGCCGCTATTGGGTGGCGCTTTGCCCGCAGGGCATCATCGAATGCCGGTTTTTGCTGGTTAATCAGGCATTTGTATCGAGCCTGACAAGTTGGTTCAAAAATTGCTTTAACCCTTTCAGAACAGCTACAGGCGGCAAGCGTCTGTCGGAGGAGGAAGACTGTGGACAAGTTGCTTTACGTCGCAATGAGCGGTGCATCCGAAAACGCGATCGCGCAGAAGGCTCACGCCAACAACCTGGCAAACGTATCAACCAACGGTTTCATGCGTGACCTTGAACAGGCCCGCTCGATGCCGGTGTTTGGCGAGGTCATGCCGTCGCGCGCCTATGCGATGAGCGAACGTCCGGGGACCGACTTTTCCTCCGGTGCCATGGTTGAGACCGGCCGTGAACTGGACATCGCCGTCAAGGGTGATGGCTGGATTGCAGTGCAGACTCCCGACGGTGGCGAAGCCTATACCCGCAGTTCCGGCATGAACATCGATGCCCTGGGTGTGTTGCGCGACGGCAGCGGTTTGCCGGTAATGGGCAATGGCGGTCCGATTGCCGTGCCGCCTCAGCAGCAGATCGAGATCGGTGCCGACGGCACGATCAGCATTCGCTCGCTGGGCGAAAGCCCGCAGGTGATGGCGCAGGTCGACCGGATCAAGCTGGTCAAACCTGACCTCAAGACCATGGAAAAAGGCCCCGATGGCCTGATCCACACCAAGAGCGGCCAGCCTGCTGCTGCCGATGCCACCGTTCAGGTCGAGTCCGGCTTTCTGCAGGCGAGCAACGTCAATGCGGTCGAGGAAATGACCTCGGTACTGGCCTTGTCCCGTCAATTCGAATTGCACGTCAAGATGATGAAGACCGCCGAAGAAGATGATCAGTCTATGGCTCGCGTCTTGCAACTTGGCTAATCAATGACAGCTTGCGCCGACAAACCGGCGCTTGAGGAGAACACACATGCTTCCTGCACTATACGTCGCTAAAACCGGCCTTGCCGCTCAGGACACCAACCTGACCACCATCTCCAACAACCTGGCGAACGTTTCGACCACAGGTTTCAAGAGTGACCGTGCCGAGTTTCAGGACCTGCTGTACCAGATCAAACGCCAGCCGGGTGCCCAGTCCACTCAGGACAGCGAGCTGCCATCCGGTCTGCAACTGGGTACCGGTGTGCGCATCGTCGGCACGCAGAAGAACTTCACGGCCGGTAGCCTGCAGACCACCAACAACCCGCTGGACCTGGCGGTAAACGGTCGTGGTTTCTTTCAGGTGACCCAGCCGGACGGCACTGTTGCCTACAGCCGCGACGGTACTTTTCACCTGAACGCCAACGGCCAGATCGTGACTGCCAACGGCTACGCCCTTGAGCCTGCGATTGTCGTTCCACAGAACGCCCAGACCTTCACTGTCGGACAGGACGGTACTGTTTCCGTCACGCTGGCCGGTGCAACCGCCACACCGCAGATCATCGGCAACATCCAGACCGCTGACTTCATCAACCCGGCTGGCCTGCAGGCCATCGGCGGCAACCTTTATCTGGAAACCGGTTCAAGCGGCGCGCCGCAGATCGGCACGCCAGGCCTCAACGGTCTGGGTCCGACCCTGCAGAACACTCTGGAAAACTCCAACGTCAGCACCGTTGAGGAACTGGTCAACATGATCACCACCCAGCGTGCTTACGAGATGAACTCCAAAGTGATCTCGACCGCCGACCAGATGCTGCAGAACCTGACTCAGAACCTGTAAGTGTCTGATGTTGTCGCTCGTAAAACTGCTCAATCCGATGGGGCGCCTGATAAGCGCCTGTTACACCGCGAGGTTTCAAGTGTCATGAACCGCCTTAGTGTTCCGCGTTTTTCAGTGTTGATCGCTTCATTGTGCGGGATCACCCTGCTGTCTGGCTGCGTTGCGCCGACGGCCAAGCCCAATGACCCTTATTACGCTCCGGTGTTGCCGCGTACACCCATGTCGGCCGCTGCCAACAATGGTGCCATCTATCAAGCCGGTTTCGAGCAGAACCTGTATGGCGACCGCAAGGCTTTCCGTATCGGCGACATCATCACCATCACGCTTTCCGAGCGTATGGCAGCCAGCAAGGCGGCCACTTCGGCGATGACCAAGGACAGCACCAACAGTATTGGTCTGACCTCGCTGTTTGGTTCGGGCCTGACTACCAACAACCCGATTGGTGGCAATGACCTGAGCCTTAACGCGGGCTACAACGGCGCCCGTACTACCAAGGGCGATGGCAAGGCCGCACAGAGCAACAGCCTGACCGGTTCGGTCACTGTGACCGTGGCGGATGTGTTGCCCAACGGCATTCTGGCGGTGCGTGGCGAGAAGTGGATGACCCTCAATACCGGTGACGAGCTGGTGCGTATTGCCGGTCTGGTTCGGGCTGATGACATCGCCACCGACAACACTGTGTCGTCGACCCGTATTGCCGATGCACGTATTACCTATTCGGGGACTGGAGCCTTTGCCGATACCAGCCAGCCAGGCTGGTTCGACCGGTTCTTCCTCAGCCCGTTGTTCCCTTTCTGATAGCGGGATAGACATGATCAAGCTCAAGCAACTGATAGCGGCGACCTTGTTGTTGTCCACAGCGTTCGGCGTTCACGCCGAGCGTTTGAAGGACATCGCAAGCATCTCCGGCGTGCGGGCCAACCAGTTGATCGGTTACGGTCTGGTCGTGGGTCTCAACGGTACGGGCGACCAGACCACCCAGACCCCGTTCACCCTGCAGACGTTCAACAACATGCTGTCGCAGTTCGGCATCAAGGTGCCGTCCGGTTCCGGTACTGTGCAGTTGAAAAACGTTGCAGCAGTTGCTGTGTACGCGGATCTGCCAGCGTTTGCCAAACCGGGTCAGACGGTCGACATCACCGTTTCCTCGATCGGTAACTCCAAGAGCCTGCGCGGCGGTGCGCTGTTGATGACGCCAATGAAGGGTGTCGACGGTAATGTCTACGCCATTGCACAAGGCAACCTGGTGGTCGGCGGTTTTGATGCGGAAGGCCGTGACGGCTCGAAAATCACTGTCAACGTTCCGTCGTCGGGCCGTATTCCCGGTGGTGCTTCGGTTGAGCGCTCGGTGCCGAGCGGCTTCAATCAGGGTAATACCCTGACCCTCAACCTGAACCGGTCCGACTTCACCACTGCCAAGCGGATTGTGGACAAGATCAATGAGCTGCTCGGCCCTGGCGTTGCTCAGGCGCTGGACGGCGGCTCGGTACGTGTGACCGCGCCGCTTGATCCGGGCCAGCGTGTCGACTATCTGTCGATTCTGGAGAACCTGGAAGTCGACCCAGGCCAGACCGCTGCCAAGGTCATCATCAATTCGCGGACCGGCACTATCGTGATCGGTCAGAACGTCAGGGTTTCGCCTGCTGCGGTAACGCACGGCAGCCTGACCGTGACCATCACCGAAGACCCGATTGTAAGCCAGCCGGGCGCATTGTCCGGTGGCCAGACAGCGGTCGTGCCGCGTTCGCGGGTCAATGCCCAGCAGGAGCTGCACCCGATGTTCAAATTCGGCCCAGGCACCACGCTGGACGAGATTGTTCGTGCGGTCAATCAGGTGGGCGCTGCGCCCGGTGACCTGATGGCCATCCTCGAAGCCCTTAAGCAGGCCGGCGCGTTGCAAGCCGACCTGATCGTCATCTGAGGACTCGATTATGGACATGCCCAAGAGCGGAATTTCGTCAGCGGTCGACTCCGGTGCCTATACCGACGTCAACCGTCTGGCAGCGTTGAAGCATGGCGACAAGGACAGCGTGGCCAACCAGAAGAAGGTTGCTCAGGAGTTCGAGTCGCTGTTCGTCAGCCAGATGCTCAAGGCCATGCGTTCGGCCAACGAAGTGCTGGCCAAGGACAACCCGATGAACACTCCGGCGACGCGGCAGTATCAGGACATGTATGACCAGCAATTGGCGGTCACCCTGTCTACCCGTGGCAACGGCATCGGTTTGCAGGACGTGCTGATGCGTCAACTGTCCAAGGACAAGGGTATTCAGCACGCAGCACCGACCGATACGACGGCCACGCCTGCAACGACTGGCGATACGACCCCGGCCAAAGCCGGCCTGGCGACCAGTGTCTATCAGCGTCCGCTGTGGGCCACGCGCTCGGCGGCGGCAGATCAGGCGGCTGCCGCAGTTTCTGCATCTGGTGATGGACGCAATGACATGGCGGCGCTCAACTCGCGTCGTCTGTCGTTGCCAACCAAACTCACCGACCGATTGCTGGCCGGCATCGTGCCTTCCGCCACCGCAGCCGTCAGCAACAGCCCGGTACCTGCTCGCGCAACCGCCAGCAGCGACGGCTCCAATGGTGACTGGACACTCGACCCCAACCTGGCACCCGCGCCCGAGTACGTGCGTTCCATTGCCCAGCCACCGCTGGCACCGGCCAAGCGCGCATTCAGCAGTGCCGACCAGTTTGTCGAAACGATGTTGCCGCTGGCCAAGGACGCAGCCGCACGCATTGGCGTCGACCCGGTGATGCTGGTGGCGCAGGCTGCGCTGGAAACCGGCTGGGGCAAGTCGATCATGCGTCAGCAGGATGGCAGCAGCAGTCACAACCTGTTCGGCATCAAGGCGGCGGGTAGCTGGAAAGGCGCTGAAGCGCGCGCCATTACCAGTGAGTTCCGTGACGGCAAGATGGTCAAGGAAACCGCAGACTTCCGTTCCTACGATTCCTACGCCGACAGCTTCCACGACCTGGTCAGCCTGTTGCAGAACAACAATCGGTATAAAGAAGTGGTCAATTCGGCCGATAAACCGGAACAGTTTGTAAAAGAATTGCAGAAGGCCGGGTATGCAACTGACCCAGCCTACGCCAGCAAGATTTCGCAGATCGCGAAGCAGATGAAGAGTTACCAGACTTACGCTGCTGCATCGGGCTCTTCCACGACTTTATAAGGTTTTGAATCATGTCGCTGATTTCAATTGGGCTCTCAGGTATCAATGCCAGCAGTGCCGCGATCAACACCATCGGTAACAACACGGCCAACGTGGATACCGCCGGTTACTCGCGTCAGCAGGTAATGACCACGGCTTCGGCACAGATCAATATCGGCCTGGGTGTCGGTTACATCGGCACCGGTACGACGCTGTCTGACGTGCGTCGTATCTACAACAGCTACCTTGATGCCCAATTGCAAACCAGTACTGCCCTGAGCGCCGACGCGGTTGCGTACTCCGGCCAGGCCAGCAAGACCGATACGCTGCTGTCCGACAGCGCGACTGGCGTGTCGACGCAGCTGGCTGACTTTTTCACCAAGATGCAGGGCATTGCCACCAACGCTACGCAGTCCTCGGACCGTTCGGCATTCCTGACTCAGGCTTCTGCGTTGAGCTCGCGCTTCAATTCGGTCGCTTCGCAGTTGTCATCGCAGAATGACAACGTCAACGCTCAGCTCACCACCTTCACCAAGCAGGTCAACGAGCTGACCACGACCCTCGCAAGCCTGAACAAACAGATCACTCAGGCAGGGGCTGGCAACACCACGCCCAACTCGCTGCTCGATTCGCGCAATGAGACTGTGCGCCAGCTCAACGGGCTGGTGGGTGTCAAGGTAATCGAGAACAACGGCAACTACGATATCTACACCGGTACGGGCCAATCGCTGGTCAGCGGTGGCACGTCGTACACTATGTCGGCGACCCCGAGCCCTGCCGATCCTCTGCAGTACAACGTACAAATCGCTTACGGCCAGACCAAGACTGACGTCACTTCGGTGATCAGCGGTGGCTCGATTGGCGGTCTGCTGCGCTATCGCTCCGATGTGCTGGTGCCTGCGACCAATGAGCTGGGCCGTGCCGCGATGGTGCTGGCCGATCAGGTCAACAGCCAGATGAGCCAGGGCATCGACAGCAAAGGCAACTTCGGTTCCAGCCTGTATTCCAACATCAACAGTGCCGACGCCATTTCGCAGCGCAGTACCGGCAAGACCACCAACAGCGCCGGTTCCGGCAACCTGGACGTGAGCATTGGCGATACCAGCAAACTGACCGCCGACGATTACGAAGTCACCTTCAGCGACGCCTCCAACTTCACGGTTCGTCGCCTGCCCAACGGCGAAAGCGTCGGCACCGGTGCGCTGACTGACAACCCGCCCAGACAGTTCGATGGCTTCAGTGTCAGCCTCAATGGCAATGCGCTGGCTGCTGGCGACGTTTTCAAGGTTACTCCGACACGCAACGGTGCCTCGGGCATCTCGGTGGTGTTGACCGATCCCAAGGACATTGCAGCCGCCGCACCATTGACCGCGACTGCCGGGTCCAGCAACTCGGGTACAGGCGGCTTCACGCAGCCAGTGCTCAATACCAAATCTGACATCTACGACAGCGTTCAGACCTCCGACCTGCGTAACGCGATCAAAGACTCCGCGCCGATGAAGCTGGTGATGGGTGCGGTCAGCAGTACCGGTGTGCAGAGCTACACGCTGATCAATGCCAGTGGTGCGCCCGTGCTTGACCAGAATGGCAGCGCGGTGAGTGGCACGATCATTCAGGGTCAGAGCAACGCTGTAAAGCTGAGCATCGGTTACACCGATAACACCACTACCCCGGCAGGCAAGACCGCGTTCGAAGTGCAGATGACCCTGTCCGGTTCGCCATTGGTCAATGACACGTTCAGCATCGGCCTGACCGGTGCCGGCTCTTCGGACAACCGCAATGCGCTGGCAGTGGTGGGGTTGCAGACGGCCAAGACCGTCGGCGTCACCAACGGCGGCGTGGGCACCAGCCTGTCCGGCGCTTACTCCGATCTGGTCTCGGTCGTCGGTACATTGGCAGGGCAGGGCAAGAGCGATGTCACCGCCAGCGCTGCCGTCGTTGCACAGGCCAAGTCCGCGCGTGATTCGGTCTCGGGCGTGTCGCTCGATGAAGAAGCGGCCAACCTGATCAAGTATCAGCAGTACTACACGGCCTCTTCGCAGATCATCAAGGCGGCCCAAACCATTTTCAGCACGCTGATCAACAGCCTTTAAGGAGTCGTGAACCATGCGGATCTCAACTACCCAGTTCTACGAATCCACCAACACCAATTATCAGCGTACGTATTCGAATGTGCTCAAGACCAGTGAAGAGGTCTCCAGCGGCATCAAACTCAACACCGCCAGCGATGATCCGGTCGGCGCTGCACGTGTCCTGCAACTGGCTCAGCAGAACTCCATGCTGACCCAGTACGCGTCGAACATCGGCACGATCAATACCAACATCGTCAACTCCGAGACCGCGCTGACCAGCATCGTCGATACGATGCAGACGGCCCGTGAAGTGATCGTGTCGGCAGGCAACGGTGCCTACACCGATTCCGACCGCCTGGCCAAGGCTGCTGAACTCAAGCAGTATCAGAGCCAGCTTCTCGGCTTGATGAACAGCCAGGACTCCAACGGCCAGTATATTTTTGCCGGGTCCAAGTCTTCGGCGCCGCCGTACGCGCAGAATGCCGATGGCACTTACAGCTACAGCGGGGACCAGACCAGCGTCAATCTGGCGATTGGTGATGGCCTGGTTTTGCCGAGCAACACCACAGGCTATGAAGCGTTCGAGCAAGCCGTCAACACTACCCGTACGTCGTCGACGCTGCTTTCGCCTGCGACCGACGACGGCAAGGTCGGCCTGACTGGCGGTCAGGTGACGTCCACCAGCGCCTACAACTCGGGCTATCAGGCTGGCGAACCGTACACCATGACGTTCCTCAGCGGTACGCAGTTCAAGATTACCGATGCCAGCGGCACCGATGTCACGACCGATGCGTCAACTGCCGGTAAATTCAGCTATGGCTCGTTCGCTGATCAGACCTTCACCTTCCGCGGTGTAGAGCTGACCATGAACATCAACCTGTCAGCTGCCGAATCTGCCACGCCTGCAACGGCCGCTACTGCACTGACCAATCGCAGCTATGAACTGGCCTCGACGCCAGACACGGTCTCGACCTCGCGCAGCCCGGGTAACACATCGGCCGCCACCATCAGCAGTTCGGCAGTGGGCAACACAACGGCTGACCGCACGGCGTTCAACAACACTTTTCCGCCCAATGGTGCGATTCTCAAGTTCACCAGCGCCACTGCCTACGACCTGTATGCGTCGCCTGTCACCAGCAGCAGCAAGCCGGTGTCGAGTGGCACGTTGACCGGTTCGACGGCCAATGCGTCGGGCGTCAATTTTACGGTCAGCGGCACGCCAGCAGCCGGTGATCAGTTTGTCGTGGAGTCCGGCACGCACCAGACCGAGAACATCCTCAATACGCTGACAGCGGCGATCAAGGCGTTGTCGACACCCACTGACGGCAATCTGGTTGCCTCGCAAAAGCTTGATGCCGCATTGGGCTCGGCGCTTGGCAACATTGCCAGCAGCATCGACCAGGCGTCCACGGCGCGCTCCGCCGGCGGCGCACGCCAATTGGCGGCGACGGCGCAAGGCACGACCAACGAGTTGCTGAAGGGTAACAACACGGTTGAGCAAGGCACCTACGTCAACGCCGATATCGTTGAGGCCACCACCCGGTTGACGCTGCAGAAGACCATGCTGGATGCCTCTCAGCAGGTATTTGTCCAGTTGTCCAAGCTGAACCTGTTCAGCCAGCTGTAACCCTGGCATTGAGCATCCGCCGTCTTTATTTCAGCGGTGAGGGAGGTTACTTGACCGGTAGCTTCCCGCCGCTCGCGAGTCTGCAATAGTGAATTCAGTCCCCCTCGTCAGTATCGTCATTCCCGCCCTCAATCCCCGGTTCTTCCGCGCCGCGCTACAAAGTGCCTTGAATCAGGTTTACGACAACCTGGAAATCATTGTCTGCGACGATTGCCGCACCGATGAAATCAAGGCCGTTTTCGACGAACTGGTGCCCGCATCCGGCAACCTCGCGCGTTACGTGCGCAACCCGCAGCGGCTGGGGTTTCAGGGCAACCTGCTGAAGTGCCTTGAAGAATCACGCGGCGAATACATCAAGTTTCTGTGTGACGACGACCGCCTCTTTCCGTACTTCATCGCTAACCAGGCAGGCGTTCTGGATGCCTATGAAGACGTGAGTCTGGTCGTTGGCCGACGACATCTGGTCGACATCGATGACTACGTATTGCCACCCCGTCTGGAAAACGTCGGGCTCGTGCCCTACGACGCCGTGTTCAAAGGCGAGGACATGCTGGCGATTTTCGAGCGTACGCCACGCAATTATCTGGGTGGGTTCAGTGCTGCTTTGATGCGCCGGGCCGATGTTATGGAGTACCTGCCTTCGATTGCCCAGTCGGGACAGGGGTTTATCGCGCTGCTGGATTTTGCGCTGTTCATATGCCTGTTGCGCCGTGGCAACCTGGTGGCGCTGCACACTATTCAAAACGTCGAGCGCCGGCACCCGGATCGTTTCAGCGGCCAGCCCGACGTGATTCAAAAGGCCGCCACTGAATGGGGCTGGCTGAACGAAATGCTCAAGGCACGTAGCGGTGAGCAGGCCCCGGCCCAGGGCTGGGTGCGCTTTTTGCCCTTGCGCAAGGCGCTGGAACAGCCCCGTGAGTGGGACGAGGTCGGCCTTTACGGGATAATGGCCAGCCGTCAGGGTGTCATGCACAGCCGGGTGGGCAGCAAGAGCGAAACCTACGTCGAGCTTTACACCGAGTGGCTGTCGTGTCGGCAATTTACCGCCCCGCAGAGAAAACTGATCGAGAAACGCATCGGACACTGGACGTGGCAGCCGCGCATCGTTCCGGTGGTCGTTGACCCGTTTGGCGATGCCGAAGGGCTGGACATCACCCTGCGCAGCATTGCCGAGCAGGATTACGCCGCTGATTCAGTGGTTGTGTTGACCAATGCCGATGTTGACGATCCGCAGGTGCTGCGCTTCTCGTTGCAGCCGGATTGGGCGCGCCAACTGAACGAAGTGCTGCCGCTGCTGGAGAACGCCGACTGGGTTTATCTGCTGCGTGCCGGGGACCGGCTGACTCAGCCGTCACTGCTGGTGCTGGCAGAGCGAGTCGCGCAAAGCGAGGGCCTGTTGTGCGTTTACAGCGATGAAGGCGCTCTGGTCGATGGGAAATCCAGCGAGCCGATCTTCAAGCCTGATTTCAACCTGGACCTGATGCGGGCCTATCCTTATGTTGGCCGCACGCTGGCGTTCCAGCGCCGCAATCTGCTGGACACAGGCGGCTTCGACCCTGTGCACGGCGAACTGGCACCGCACGATTTCATCTGGCGTCTGGTGGAAGGCGTCGGGCCTCAGTCTGTCGAACACATCGCCGAGGTTCAGGTTGAATCGACCCTGACCTACGCTGAATGGCTTTCGCTGCCTCAGGTGATCGAGCATAACGAGTCGGTCGTATCGGCCCATCTTTCGCGCATTGGCCGAGAGCACGTCATCCACCATGATCAGCTGCCACTGCTGAACCGGATCGAATACCGGCATGCTACAACCCCGCTGGTATCGGTGATCATTACCACCCGGGATCAACTGGCAGCCCTGGAGCGGTGTGTAGAAAGCCTGCTCAGCAACACCACTTACCCTTATTTTGAAGTGCTGATCGTCGACAACGCCAGCGAGAGCGCCGATACCCGCGCCTGGTTTGCCGCGATGAGTGAGCTGGGCAGCGACAAGCTGCGCATTTATGCGCTGACCGAGCCCGGCAGCGAAGCCAGTGCTCAGAACCTCGCCGCCCGGCACGCCAACGGCGATTATCTGCTCATGCTCAGCCCGCATGCTGTGCTGCATCAGGCTGACTGGCTGCAAAGTCTGCTCAACCATGCCCAGCGTCCCGAGGTGGGCATCGTCGGGCCACGAATCCTCACCCCGCAGGGCAATATTCTGTACGCAGGGATGGTGATGGGCATGGACGGGCTGGCGGGGCGGCCCTTCATCAATTATCCGGCAGGCTCAAGCAGCTACATGCAGCGTCTGCAGTTGACGCAGAACTGGAGCGCGGTCAGTGGCAATTGCCTGATGGTCCGCAAGGAAGTTTTCGACCAGGCAGGCGGCATGGAGGCTGCAACCTTCACTCAAGGGCTGCAGGATCTGGACCTGTGCATGCGGGTCGGGCGTGACGGCTACCTGATTGTCGGCACACCCGATTCGTCACTGGTATTGGCCGAGCCTGCCGCTGCCGAGCGCTCTGAAACGTCTCGTCAGGCGCTGGATAACGAGCAGCAATCGTTCTTTGAAAAATGGCTGCCAAAAATGGCTCGGGACCCGGCCTATAACCCCAATCTTCACCTCAGTGAAGTACAGGCTTTCGATCTTGACCCAGGTCTGCAAGTGGGCTGGGAGCCGTTCTGCACCCGCCATCTGCCTTCGATTCTGGGCATGCTGGTCAACTCGTCGGCAGTGGGTCATTACCGTGTCAGCCAACCGTTGCTTGAGCTGATAGCGGCCGGGCGAGTGGTTGGCCGAATGTCCTATGAGTCGACTACGCCCGTCGAGATCGAGCGCCAGCGTCCGGACGTCATCGTTTTTCAAGGGCGTTATTCCGAACCCAAGATCAAGGATATCGTTCTGGCCAAAAACTACTCCAGTGCCATGCGCATTTTTGAACTGGATGACTACATCATCGATGTGCCCGAGCGAAACGAGCACCGGCGCAGCATGCCCGACAACATTGCCGAGATGCTGCGCAAGGGCATAGGCCTGTGCGACCGCGTGGTGGTGTCTACCCAGCCGCTGGCTCAGGTGCTGTCGAGCATGCACGGCGACATTCGTGTCGTGCCGAACATGTTGGCGACGCACTTGTGGAGCAGCCTCAAAAGCCAGCGCCGCACCTCCGGCAAGCCGCGGATCGGCTGGGGCGGCGGGACCAGTCATCGCGGCGACCTGGAATTGATTGTCGATGTCGTGCGTGAACTGGCCGATGAAGTCGAATGGGTGTTCTTCGGCATGTGCCCGGACTTGCTCAAGCCTTACATTCATGAGTATCACGCAGCTGTAAGCCTGCAAACCTACCCGGCCAAACTGGCCAGCCTGAACCTTGATCTGGCCCTGGCACCGCTGGAATTCCATATCTTCAATGACTGCAAGAGCAATCTGCGTCTGCTGGAGTATGGTGCGTGCGGCTACCCGGTCATCTGTTCGGACACCGAGGCGTACCGCGGCCATTTGCCGGCTACGCGGGTCTACACCAACAGCTCCGAAGAATGGTTGCAGGCGATTCGCATGCACCTGTCAGACCCCAATGCGAGCTATCGTATGGGCGACGAATTGCGCGAAACCGTCTTGCGCGATTTCATGTTGCGTGGAGAAAACCTGCAATATTGGGCTAACGGCTGGTTGCCCGACTGACCCGACCTGTTTGATGCGCTCCAGCCACTGATGGCTGGAGCTGTGTTGTTTGCTCTTGCGTTGACCGGGTCTTTTGGTTATCAGGGTTGCTTCTGGTCACCAGGATTAGAGACGCCATCGGCACGCTATCAAGGAAAGCTCATGCAAAGCCATTCTGGAAATGAAACCACACCGTTGAGCCAGCGTTTGACCCTGCTGTTGCTCGCCGAGAATCAGCCGGATTTCCTGCGTCGTGCGCTGAAGTACTACAGCAGTTATCCGTGCAATGTGATTGTGGTCGATGCCTCGCCTGCGCCCGACGCGCAGGTTGCGGAGCGTGCCGGGCTGCAGTACATCCACAACGCCGCCCTCAGTGAAACCGGGCTCAGCGCCAGAATTGCAGAAGGCCTCAAGCAGGTGTCCACGCCCTTTGTGGTGTACGCGCAGGTCGACAGTTTCCTGCTGCCTGACGCACTGACCGAGGCCGTGAGTTTCCTTGAAAGCAACGAGCGTTACGGTGCTTGCCAGGGCTATAGCCTGGGTTACCAGGCTTACGTCGATCACGTGGATTATTTCCGCCGCGACCGCAAGGTTCATGAGGACTACGCGTCTGATCAGGCCGACGAGCGGCTTCTGAGCTTCATGGGTCAGAGCGTGTCACTGCTCAACGCCGTGACCCGGACCAGGCTGGCGCGTCAGTGGTTCACGTCAGTGCCTGAGGGCACCGAGCTGCACTGGCAGGAAATCGGCCATATGGCCTTTCTGGTTGCGGCTGCTGCATTGCGCATCCTGCCCATTCCCTATGCGTTGCACGTCAACGCCGGCAGGGAGGCAGAGCATCGCTATGGCGCTGCCATTGCAGGCGCAGTCAAGCATATCGACCCCAAGGCCAAAGCCGAGCGCGAAACGCTTGCGCGCCTGGTTGTTTCGTCGCTCGGCAATAGCCGCGATCTGCAAGGTGAGCAGGGCGAGCACGCTGTACTGGCCGGCTTGGCAGCCATGGCTGAATGCCTCGAAACCCAGCCGTATCAGGGCGACGAAAAAATCATCAGTTCAGCGTGGAACGTTGCCCTGACGCAGGCAGATGCGCAGTTCGAGCCTCGCCAGTTCGTTGAACTGCCGTTCTACAACCAGCCGTTGTTCGACGAACTGGCGCAAATCGAGTTTCTGATCCATCTCTTGCCGGCAGGGCAGGTGCAGATGGAAGGGCTGGAGTCCGTGCTGGTCAAGCAGGCCGAGCTGTTGCGTGTACAGAGCAACCCGGACGCCGAGTCGCTTTTGAGCCGTCTGTGGCAAGCCTATGCACACTACTCCTTCAGTCACAGCGTCGTGCAACGTCTGGCCGATGAGTTGGGCAAGTCCGAGGACGAGGACGACATCGAGCGCGCCGAGCGCATCGTTGCCTGGGGCCAGCGCCTGCAGTCTGATTCCGCTTTCGATAACAGCCAGCTGTTGCGTGGCATGCCTTCCGGCAAGTTGCTCGACTGGCTCGATTCGCGTGATCCGGCACCGGCACAACTGAAAAAGCTCACCACGCAGCTGGCGCGTCGGCCAGCCGGTTCGCAAATCGGTATTTTGCTGCTTGATCTGGAAGCCGACGTGTTCAAGCTGCAGGCAACCTTCGACAGCCTGATCAACAGCCATTATCGAGCGTTCAAGGTCGTGGTATTCACCACCGGTGATCTGCCGGCAACCACCAGCCTGAACGACACACTGCACTTCGTCACAGTCACCGAAAGCAACTATGTCGACAAGATCAATCAGGTCGTCAAACAGGCTTCCAGCGACTGGCTGATGCTGGCGCAGGCGGGTGAAGAGTTCACCCGCAGCGGTCTGCTGCTGGCCAGCGCCGAGCTGATTGACGCCGGGCAGTGCCGAGCCGTTGCTGTGGATGAAATTCACCGTCAAGCCAACGGCACCCTGGCGCCGTTGTTCCGTCCGGGCTTCAACCTCGATCTGCTGCAAAGTGTGCCGACGCTGGCCGCTCGGCACTGGCTGATTCGCCGCGAACTGCTGGTCGAGGCGGGCGGCTATTCGCGAGAGTTTCCCAAGGCGCTGGAATTCGACCTGCTGCTGCGCCTGATCGAGCAAGGCGGCATGAGCGGTCTGGCGCATTTGAGCGAGCCGGTACTGATCTGCGATGCCCCCGAGCTTGAAGAGAATCAGGACGAGCAAAAGGCGCTGACGCGTCATCTGGGACAGCGGGGTTATCAGGCTGAGGTCAGCTCGGCGTTGCCCGGCACCTACAAGATCGATTATCGCCATGCCCATCGGCCGGTGGTCTCGATTCTGCTGCACAGCCAGGACAATCTGCCGGAACTGCAACGTTGCCTGCACAGTATCCTGCAACGCACCCGCTATCAGCGCTATGAAGTGTTAATCGGTGATAACGCCAGCACCTCTGCCGAATTATCGACGTGGCTTGATCAGCAGCAACAGCTGTCCAGCCGGGTACGCGTATTTCGCGCCGAGCAGCGTGTCAGTACGGCCGCCTTGCGCAATCTGGTCAGCCAGGAAGCCAGGGGCGAGTACCTGATTCTGCTGGATGCCGAAAGCCAGATCGTCAATGTCGGCTGGATCGAGTCGCTGCTCAACCAGGCACAGCGTCCGGAAGTGGGCGTGGTCGGGGTGCGTCTGGTGGACCGTGAAGGAACCATTACCCAGGCAGGTCTTGTTCTGGGACTCAATGGCGGTGTCGGTTCCGGCTTCGTTGGCGAGCCGAAGACGTCACATGGCTATATGCAGCGACTGGTGGTCGAGCAGAACTACTCCGCCGTGTCATCAGCCTGCCTGATGATTGCCAAGGCGTTGTACGACTCACTGGACGGGCTGGACGAAGAGGCTTTTGCCGAGTCGCTGGGCGATGTCGACCTGTGCCTGAAGGCTGCACAGGCGGGCTATCTGACCGTCTGGACCCCGCATGTTCAGGTGGTTCATTCAGGCGTGGTAAATGCTCCCGAACCAGCGCTTGGCGCGCTGAGCGGAAAGTGGGCGGCGCAGTTTGCCCAGGACGAAGCTTATAACGCCAATCTCGATCTCAACGGCAAGGGGTTCACGCTGGCGGTTTAAGCTGCATGCATCATGCGATCCGGCTGTTTTACGGCCGGATCGTCTCCCTTCTGCTGTGGCGTCATTTTGTTTTTTCCCTCCGCCAATAATCGCAAAGCGTACAAACCGGCGTGACCTGCGGGTCATAACGTGCATCTTCACTGTATTGTGTTACAGGGAGCGACACGCGCCTGGCTTGCTTTCACATGCCTTGCGCCCTGAAAATGTCTGCAATCACCCTTATTCGGTAGCGCCCTGATCTTATCGGGACGAAAAATGACCTGTTTACTCATCGGGAAGCCATGATGATTGGCATTAAAAGCATAGCGAGTTACGTGCCCACTGCTGGCGTGGATAACTACGCTCAAGGTGCCAGTTTCGGCAAGGATGAAGATTTCATCCTCGGGAAAATCGGTTCCACGTTTCTGCCGCGTAAAGACGCTGGCCAGGAAACCTCGGACCTGTGCGTTGAAGCGGCCAATACCCTGTTTGCCAACAACCCGCAGCTCAAGCGCGAAAGTATTGACGTTTTGATCGTCGTCACCCAGAACGGCGACGAAGAGGGGCTGCCGCATACCGCAGCCATCGTTCAGGACAAGCTGGGTCTGTCGACCAATGTCGCTGCGTTCGACATTTCGCTGGGCTGTTCCGGCTATGTCTATGGCATCTACGCGATCAAGGGGTTCATGGAAGCGGCAGGGCTGAAAAACGGTCTGCTGATAACCGCTGACCCGTATTCGAAAATCGTCGACCCGCAGGATCGCAACACCACCATGTTGTTTGGCGATGCAGCCACAGCGACCTGGATGGGCGAGGACGCTGCCTGGCAACTGGGCAAGGCTAAATTCGGCACCGACGGTTCGGGTGCGCCGCACTTGAAGGTCAGCAATGGCGTGTTTTTCATGAACGGTCGTCAGGTGTTCAATTTTGCGCTGCTGAAAGTACCGGCGCACCTGCATGAACTGTTGGGAGAGTCAGACCTGACGCCTGACGATATCGATGCATTCTGCATTCACCAGGGCAGCGCTGCCATTGTCGATGCCGTGGCGCGCCGCTTTGAAGACAAGCCCGAGAAGTTTCTCAAGGACATGGTTGAGACGGGTAACACCGTGTCGTCGAGTATTCCATTGCTGATTGAAAAGCACGTACTCAACTCTTCGTGGCATCGAGTAGCGCTGAGCGGTTTTGGCGTGGGGCTTTCCTGGGGTTCTGCGATTATCTATAAAGCCTGAATCGCCGCAGGCTAAAACAGCGCCCGTGACTAGTTCACCGGGCGCTTTTTTTTGAATAATCGATTCTGGTCACATTTTTGAACTTCAACAGTGGCCTGCTCTTTCTGGAACGTGAAGTTCAGACAACAGGTTTCCTCGCGTCATGTTGGTTTGGTTTCGCCTCAAACCCTTGTTTTATAAGGGGTGCAGGCATGATGGCAAAATATTCAAAAAAAACACTCAAGCAACCTGCCATCGCGACGATAACTATTACGAAGGTTCTCTAGGCACACCCGGCGCTTGCAGGGGCCGGAAGCCACGTAGTACCAAACCAACGAGGAATTCATCATGGCTTTAACAGTAAACACCAACGTAGCATCGTTGAACGTCCAGAAGAACCTGGGTCGCGCTTCCGACGCACTTTCGACCTCGATGACTCGTCTGTCTTCCGGTCTGAAAATCAACAGCGCCAAAGATGACGCTGCCGGCCTGCAAATCGCTACCAAGATCACTTCGCAGATCCGCGGCCAGACTATGGCGATCAAAAACGCCAACGACGGTATGTCCCTGGCGCAGACCGCTGAAGGCGCTCTGCAAGAGTCGACCAACATTCTGCAGCGTATGCGTGAACTGGCTGTTCAGTCGCGAAACGACAGCAACAGCTCCACTGACCGTGACGCGCTGAACAAAGAATTCACCGCGATGAGTTCCGAGCTGACCCGTATCGCTCAAAGTACCAACCTGAACGGCAAGAACCTGCTTGACGGTTCCGCCAGCACCATGACTTTCCAGGTTGGTTCCAACTCTGGCGCTTCGAACCAGATCACCCTGACTCTGAGCGCAAGCTTTGACGCCAACACCCTGGGTGTCGGTTCGGCAGTAACCATCGCTGGTTCCGATAGCACCACTGCAGAGACCAACTTCTCTGCCGCTATGGCCGCCATCGACTCGGCTCTGCAGACCATCAACTCCACCCGTGCTGACCTCGGTGCTGCACAAAACCGTCTGACCAGCACCATCTCCAACTTGCAGAACATCAACGAAAACGCCAGTGCTGCACTGGGTCGCGTACAAGATACCGACTTCGCTGCTGAAACTGCACAGCTGACCAAGCAACAGACCCTGCAACAGGCTTCCACCTCTGTTCTGGCTCAGGCTAACCAGCTGCCATCCGCTGTACTGAAACTGCTTCAGTAATAGCGACATGAGTTTTAGCGGGGGAGTGCGTAATAGCGCTCTCTCGCTTTTTTACTTTCGGAGGTGATGGTTATGGATATGAGTGTAAAACTGAACGTTTCTTATCCGGCCGCCCAACCGGCGAGTCAGGCTCCAATGCCGGACAAGTCTGTTGACAAGCCTGCCGATACGCCGTCAGTCGAGCGTGTTGCCGCTACAGCGGAAAGTAAAGGCTCAGATCTGCACAAGGATGACTCCCACGACGAGGCGAAAGTCAAAGCCGCGGCAGAAGACATCCAGAAATTTTTTCATTCGGTGAAGCGCAATCTCGAGTTTTCGATCGATGAAGCTTCTGGCAAAGTGATCGTCAAGGTCATTGCCAGTGACTCGGGTGAAGTGGTAAGACAAATTCCCAATGCAGAAATCCTGAAGCTGGCCGATAGCCTGAGTGATGCGAACAGTTTGTTGTTCCGAGCCAAGGCCTGATTGTCAGTACGGTATTTGTTGCCGTTTTGCGAGACCTGTGAAAAGGCAGTGAAACCGGCGACTTCTTGAAGGGAGAAGCAAAATGGCAAGTCCAATTACATCTTCAACAGGCCTGGGTTCGGGTCTGGCAATCACGGCCATCGTTGAAGGTCTGGTGGGTGCCGAGAAAGCGCCCAAGCAAAACCAGATCGACAAGCAGACCGCCGCTACAACCGCATCGCTGTCGGGTGTGAGTCAGCTGACGTCGGCATTGGCTGCGTTCCAGAAAACCCTGGATACCCTGGGCAGCTCCACGACGCCTGCGTTTCAGGGCTTTGCTGCGACATCTGCCAACGAGGCGGTGGTCAAGGCAACTGCCGGTAACACGGCCGTCAACGGTACTTACGCGATCGGTATCACCCAGCTGGCAACGCCTTCCAAGGTGGCCACAGCCGCACTGAATTCCACGCAGGCAAGTGCTATTCCGAGTGGTACCCTGAAAATCACTCAGAATGGCACTGATTACAGTGTCGCGATCGACAAGACCTCGACGTTGCAGGAAGTGCGCGACAAGATCAACTCGTCGCTGCAGGGTAAGGGCATTACTGCCAACATCATCAACGACGACAATGGTGCCAGGCTGGTATTCAGCTCGACGACCACCGGCAAGGGCAGTGACATTTCGGTCGTGGGTGCTTCTGGTCAGGAAGCGCTGAATATCGATGGCACCAAGCTGATGAGCGACACCAGCACGGGGACCGATGCCAGCGGCAAGGCGATTCCCGGTGCTGGTGCGATTACTGATGTGGCGAAAGACGCAGCATTCACCGTCGATGGCCTGAGCTTGACCAGCAAGACAAATACAGTCAGTACCGCGATTTCCGGGTTGACCTTCGATCTGGTCGCGCCAAGCGCTGCTGGAGCAACCACTACCGTCACGGTGGCGACCAATACCGATGGGTTGAAGGCATCGCTGCAGTCCTTTGTGGACTCCTACAACACGCTTGCCACCTTGGTGACCTCCCTGACCAAGGGCTCGATCAGCGACAAAGGCGTTTACACGGCTGCCGCGCTTACCGGCGATGCTACGCCGCGTGCGCTGCTGGCGACTATCCGTGATCAACTGGCGAGTGCCTCTTCAAGTGCCGGTCTCAGTTCTCTTTCGCAGTTGGGCATCAAGACCCAGCAGTCCAACGGTACGCTGTCACTGGACACTGCTACATTCACCGCAGCACTGAACGACAAAAAACTGGGCAGTCAGATTCAGACGATGTTCACTGGTACGGGTGCAAAAAATGCCGACGGTACGGTTGATGGCGGCCTGGTTTCGCGTATGACCAAGGCGCTTCTGCCCTACACAAAGTCTGACGGTGTTCTGGCAAGCAAGACGAGCAGTCTCAATAAAATACAGACCCGTATTGCCAGCGATCAGGACGCTCTTGATCGTCGTATTGCCAGCTTGACGACCAGTCTGACCAAGAAATACAACGCCATGGACCTGGTGGTCGGGCAGCTCAAGGCGACCGCTACCAGTATCACTTCGATCTTCGAAGCGATGAACGCGCAGAAAAACGCTTCTTAAATTCGTTTTACAGAAGTATCCAGAACCCGACTCCGTGTCGGGTTTCTGCTTTTAGGCTAAAGTTTCTGCGCCATGCGTCGATAGCTTGAGTATCAGTATTATGGATTTGCGACGAGGTCCCCTTTATGAATCCGATGTTAGCGTTGCGGCAGTATCAGAAGATCGGCTCCCAGGCTCAGACCTCGGAAGCCAGTCCTCACCGTCTGGTTCAAATGTTGATGGAGGGTGGCCTTGACCGTATCGCTCAAGCCAAGGGTGCCATGGCACGCAAGGACGTCGCCAACAAAGGCGTGTTCATCAGCAAGGCTATCGGCATTGTAGGTGGTCTGCGTGAAGGGCTTGACCTGGACAACGCCCCCAGCGAAGCGCTGGTCAGGCAGGACAGCCTTTATCACTACATGATGACGCGTTTGGCCGAAGCCAACGCACGCAACGATCAGAAGATGCTTGACGAGGTTGCCGGGCTGCTGATTACCGTCAAGGAAGGCTGGGACGCTATCGGTACCGCACAAGCACAACAATAAGTTGCTGCCCTGAGGAGAACAACAAGATGAGTGCTGCGCTCAAGCGTATCGAAGAAACCCGGGAAGCCCTGGTGGGGGCGCTTGCCGAACGCGACTGGGAGGCTATCGTCAAACTTGACCTGGCGTGTCGCGAATGTGTCGATGCGGTAGTCAGCGAAGCACCTGCTGACGAACCGGCTCTGCGCAGCAATCTCGAGGAGTTGTTGGGGGTCTACAGGCAACTGATTGATGTTGCAACCGGGGAGCGTCAAGCAGTCGTCGATGAAATGACTCAAATCCAGAATGCG
Source organism: Pseudomonas sp. ICMP 3272 (assembly GCF_001466905.1). Taxonomy (NCBI): domain Bacteria; kingdom Pseudomonadati; phylum Pseudomonadota; class Gammaproteobacteria; order Pseudomonadales; family Pseudomonadaceae; genus Pseudomonas; species Pseudomonas sp. ICMP 3272. The sequence goes on along the minus strand of NZ_LKEK01000055.1, from coordinate 14,727 downwards.
AAGAACGCGACGAAGGTATACCATCTGTTCGGTTAATGTTTAATTGTCATTTTTATTGTTCGACAAGAATTTCGCCATAAATTTGACTGTGTTCGTTTTTTTGACTTAACTAGTGATGTTTACTATTTTCTGGCGTCTCAAGGTTTATACGGCTGAGATGCCAAGCTGCCCCCCAATCATGGGCATTGAGTTGACTAGGGAAGTTGCTATTGCATGTGGCGTGAAATCAAGATTCTGCTAATCGATGACGATAGCCAGCGCCGCCGGGATCTGGCGGTTATCCTGAATTTTCTTGGCGAAGAAAACCTCTCCTGTTCAAGCCAGGACTGGCAGCAGGTGGTCGGCTCTCTGGCATCTCCGCGAGAAGTCCTTTGTGTGCTGGTCGGTAGCGTAAGTGCTCCGGGCAGCCTTCAAGGGCTTCTTAAGACCATCGCAGCATGGGATGAGTTCCTTCCTGTGCTGCTTATGAGCGAAAATTCTTCTGTCGAGCTGCCGGAGGACCTGCGCAGGCGGGTTCTTTCCGCGCTCGAAATGCCGCCCAGCTACAGCAAGCTGCTCGACTCCCTGCACCGTGCCCAGGTCTATCGCGAGATGTACGACCAGGCCCGCGAGCGTGGGCGTCATCGTGAGCCGAACCTGTTCCGCAGTCTGGTGGGGACCAGTCGCGCGATTCAGCATGTGCGGCAGATGATGCAGCAGGTCGCTGACACTGACGCCAGCGTTTTGATTCTCGGTGAGTCGGGGACCGGCAAGGAAGTGGTAGCGCGCAACCTGCATTATCATTCCAAGCGTCGCGATGCGCCGTTTGTGCCGGTCAACTGCGGTGCCATTCCGGCCGAGCTGCTCGAAAGCGAGTTGTTCGGGCATGAAAAGGGCGCGTTTACCGGGGCAATCACCAGTCGTGCCGGCCGTTTCGAGCTTGCCAACGGCGGTACGCTGTTCCTTGATGAAATTGGTGATATGCCGCTGCCCATGCAGGTCAAGTTGCTGCGCGTGTTGCAGGAGCGCACTTTCGAGCGCGTGGGCAGCAACAAGACGCAGAGCATCGACGTGCGCATTATTGCCGCGACGCACAAGAATCTCGAAAACATGATCGAGCTTGGCAGCTTCCGCGAAGACCTTTATTACCGTCTCAATGTGTTCCCCATCGAGATGGCACCGTTGCGCGAGCGTGTTGAAGACATTCCGCTGTTGATGAACGAACTGATTTCGCGCATGGAGCATGAAAAGCGCGGCTCGATTCGTTTCAATTCCGCCGCCATCATGTCGCTGTGTCGTCATGCCTGGCCGGGCAACGTTCGCGAGCTGGCCAACCTGGTCGAGCGCATGGCGATCATGCACCCGTACGGCGTGATCGGCGTGGCCGAGCTGCCGAAGAAATTCCGCTATGTCGATGACGAAGACGAGCAGATGGTCGACAGCATGCGCAGCGATATCGAAGAGCGCGTCGCCATCAACAGCAACACGCCGAATTTCGCGTCGGGCGCAATGCTGCCGCCTGAAGGTCTGGACCTGAAAGACTATCTGGGTGGTCTGGAGCAGGGTCTGATTCAGCAGGCGCTCGACGACGCGAACGGTATTGTTGCCCGTGCTGCAGAGCGTTTACGGATTCGTCGCACCACGCTGGTCGAGAAGATGCGCAAGTACGGTATGAGCCGTCGCGAAGGTGATGAACAGGCAGATGATTGACGCCTGTCTATAGCGCCAAAAATCAAGCCCCTGAATTTTCAGGGGTTTTTTTTCGGCACGAGGATTGCAAAGTCCCTCTCAACACACCGTTTACTGACGGTTCGCCACGAGAGAGATGAACTATGTCCCAGGCCGCCCAACTGACTTCCGCCCTATCTGCTCAGGCTCAATACTCCCCGGAGCTGGAAAGTCGTCAGGGGCTTGAGCAGGCGTTCTCGCTGTTCAATCAAATGTCGGCGCAATTGACCGACTCCTATGGTCTGCTCGAAGCGCGTGTCACTGAACTCAAGGGCGAACTGGCCCACGCCGGTGCCCAGCGTCTACAAGAGCTGGCGGAAAAGGAGCGGCTGGCCAACCGCCTGCAAAACCTGCTTGATCTGCTCCCCGGTGGCGTAATCGTGATTGATGGCATGGGCGTGGTGCGCGAAGCCAATCCTGCGGCAATCGATCTGCTGGGCCAGCCCTTGCTGGGCATGCTCTGGCGTCACGTCATCAGTCGGTGTTTTGCCCCGCGCGAAGACGATGGCCACGAAGTCTCGCTCAAGGACGGCCGCAGGCTTTCCATTGCAACCCGCTCGCTGGACGCTGAACCCGGGCAGTTGGTGCTGCTTAATGACTTGACCGAAACCCGCCATCTCCAGGAGCAACTGGCGCGTCACGAGCGTTTGTCATCGCTGGGTCGGATGGTCGCTTCTCTGGCGCATCAGATTCGTACACCGTTGTCGGCCGCGATGATCTATGCCAGTCATCTGACCGAGCAGGAATTGCCGGTGGAAACCCAGCAGCGCTTTGCCGCACGGCTCAAGGATCGTCTGCATGAGCTCGAGCATCAGGTTCGCGACATGCTGGTGTTTGCCCGTGGCGAGTTGCCGCTGACGGATCGCCTGACGCCCGTTGCCTTGTTTCAGGCTTTGCAAAGCGCTGCGGTCACCCATGTGCAGGGCGTACCGGTGCGTTGGCAGTGCGACAGTATTGAAGGCGAGTTGCTGTGCAATCGCGACACGTTGGTTGGTTCGTTGCTCAACCTGATTGAAAACGCCGTCCAGGCCAGTGCTGGCCGGACACTGCTGAAAGTTCATGTGTACAGCCGCGGCAATGTGTTGCGCATATGCTTCAGCGATAATGGCAGTGGTATGGACAAGGCTGCGCTGGCGCGTATCGGCGAGCCGTTTTTCACCACCAAGACCACCGGCACCGGGCTCGGTCTGGCGGTGGTAACTGCCGTTTCGCGTGCACATCAGGGCGGCGTGCATTATCTGTCGCGGGTCGGTCGTGGCACCTGTGCAATCGTCAGCCTGCCATTGATTCCGTCTTCCGGCTCGTTGGGTAGCAACTGATGTCGATCAACGTGCTGTTGGTCGAGGACGACCGTTCACTGCGCGAGGCGCTTGGCGAAACCCTGGAATTGGCCGGCTATGGATACCAGGCGGTCGGCTCTGCCGAAGAAGCGCTGGTCGCTGCCGAGGCGCAACCGTTCAGCCTGGTTGTCAGCGACGTCAACATGCCGGGCATGGACGGTCATCAGTTGCTGAGCCTGTTGCGCAGTCGGCATCCGCAACTGCCGGTATTGCTGATGACCGCTCACGGTGCCGTTGATCGCGCGGTCGATGCCATGCGTCAGGGCGCGGCCGATTATCTGGTCAAGCCTTTCGAGCCCAAGGCTCTGATTGCTTTGGTTGCGCGGCATGCACTGGGTCGCCTGGAACCTGCCGAGCGTGACGGGCCGATTGCTGTTGAACCCGCCAGTATCCAGTTATTGAACCTGGCCAGCCGTGTGGCGAAGAGCGACTCCACTGTGCTGATCTCCGGTGAGTCCGGCACAGGCAAGGAAGTGCTGGCGCGTTTCATTCATCAAAATTCTCCGCGTGCCGATAAGCCTTTTATTGCGATCAACTGCGCTGCGATTCCGGACAATATGCTGGAAGCGACGCTGTTCGGTCATGAAAAGGGCTCGTTTACCGGCGCCATTGCCGCGCAGGCCGGCAAGTTCGAACAGGCTGACGGCGGGACAATCCTGCTTGACGAGATTTCCGAAATGCCACTGGGGCTGCAGGCCAAACTGTTGCGTGTGTTGCAGGAGCGGGAAGTCGAGCGCGTGGGTGCGCGCAAGCCGATCATTCTGGATATTCGCGTTGTGGCTACTACCAACCGCGATCTGGCAGGGGAAGTGGCGGCGGGGCGCTTTCGCGAAGATCTGTTTTATCGCCTGTCGGTATTTCCACTGGCCTGGCAGGCGCTGCGTCAAAGGACTGCCGATATTCTGCCACTGGCCGAGCGGCTTCTGGCCAAGCACGTCAATAAAATGAAGCACGCGCCGGTTCGTCTTTCTGCCGAGGCGCAGCAGTGTCTGGTCAGCTACCCCTGGCCTGGCAATGTGCGTGAGCTGGATAACGCCGTGCAGCGAGCCTTGATTCTGCAGCAGGGCGGGGTGATACAGGCGCAGGATTTCTGTCTGTCCGGGCCGGTGACAAGTCTTCCATCCGCTGCGGTGGTGGAGGCGTTGCCGTCTTTGCCTGTCACATCCTCGCCTGATAATGCAGGTACAGGTGGCAATGCGGAATCTGTCGGTGCACTGGGTGATGACCTCAGGCGTCGCGAGTTTCAGATGATTATTGACACGCTGCGTGCGGAGCGCGGTCGTCGTAAAGAGGCTGCCGAGCGCCTGGGCATCAGCCCGCGTACCTTGCGTTACAAGCTGGCGCAGATGCGCGATGCCGGGATGGATGTGGAGGCCTATCTGTTCGCTACCTGAGCCGGTGCCGCTGATCGGTGGTTGTGATCGCCGGTCACTGAATATTCGTATAAACGGCGCAAGCCGGAAATATCCGGATACCCCCATGAATACGGGAGGTCTGGAGTGATTTGATGTCGGGCAACATGGCATTCCCATTTGGTGTGGCAAATAGCCGCCATCTAGCTGGCACCGTTGTTGCTATGTCTTCTGTACCCGCTGAATCAGTGTCAAAAATTTGCGGGCCTTACGAGAGAAACGTCCATGAGCCAAGGTGTTGAATTTAATCGCTTGATGTTGGATATGCGGGCCATGCAGATGGATGCGATGTCTGCACCCAAGCCCGTGTCCGGCGCGCAGGAAGCCGGCGCCAGCAGCTTTGCCGACATGCTTGGCCAGGCCGTCAACAAGGTCGCGCAGACCCAGCAGGCCTCCAGTCAGCTGGCCAATGCATTTGAAATCGGCAAGAGCGGCGTGGATCTGACCGACGTCATGATTTCGTCGCAGAAAGCCAGCGTGTCTTTTCAGGCGTTGACCCAGGTGCGTAACAAGCTGGTTCAAGCTTATCAAGACATCATGCAGATGCCGGTTTAAGGGACGTACTGAGTCATGGCCGAAGCAACTGCCGATCCCGTTCCAGCAAGAGCGGGCGCTTCCGATAAGAAACCGTTGTTCGGTTTGTCTTTTCTGGAAAACCTTTCTGAAATGACCATGCTGCGTCAGATCGGCCTCATGGTCGGTCTTGCCGCGAGCGTGGCCATCGGCTTTGCCGTGGTGCTCTGGTCCCAGCAGCCTGACTATCGTCCGCTTTATGGCAGCCTGGCGGGCATGGACAGCAAGCAGATCATGGACACCCTGACTGCGGCGAATATCAACTACACCGTCGAACCCAATTCCGGCGCGCTGCTGGTCAAGTCCGATGATGTGCAGCGTGCGCGTATTCAGCTGGCGCAGGCAGGCGTGGTGCAGAACGACGCCAACATCGGTTTCGAAATCCTCGACAAGGATCAGGGTCTGGGGACCAGTCAGTTCATGGAAGCCACGCGTTATCGTCGTGGTCTGGAAGGCGAACTGGCACGTACCATCTCCGCCCTGAACAACGTCAAGGGTGCCCGTGTGCACCTGGCGATTCCGAAGAGTTCGGTGTTTGTCCGTGACGACCGCAAGCCAAGCGCCTCGGTACTGGTCGAGCTGTATGCTGGCCGCTCGCTGGAGCCCAGCCAGGTTATGGCCATTATCAACCTGGTGGCCACCAGTGTTCCCGAGCTGAGCAAGTCGCAGATCACCGTTGTCGACCAGAAGGGCGCTTTGCTGTCAGATCAGGCGGAAAATTCCGAACTGACCATGGCCGGCAAGCAGTTCGACTACAGCCGTCGCATGGAAGGCATGCTGACCCAGCGCGTGCAGAACATTCTGCAGCCGATTCTGGGCAATGATCGCTACAAGGCTGAGGTCTCGGCAGTGGTCGATTTCAGCGCCGTCGAATCGACCGCCGAAAGCTTCAACCCTGACCAGCCTGCCTTGCGCAGCGAGCAGTCGGTCAACGAACAGCGCTCCAGCAGTTCAAGCACGGGGGGTGTTCCGGGGGCGTTGAGCAACCAGCCGCCAGGTCCTGCAACTGCTCCACAGAATGCAACTGCCGGTGCGGCCGGTGCTGCCGGCCCTATCGCGCCAGGCCAGCCGCTGCTGGATGCCAATGGTCAACAGATCATGGACCCGGCGACCGGTCAGCCAGCGTTGGCTCCGTACCCGGCCGACAAGCGCGTGCAGTCGACCAAGAATTTCGAGCTGGACCGTTCGATCAGCCATACCAAGCAACAGCAGGGCCGTCTGACTCGTCTGTCGGTTGCGGTGGTAGTCGATGACATGGTCAAGACCAACGCCGCCAACGGCGAAGTCACTCGTGCTCCGTGGAGCGCGGCTGACCTAGCTCGCTTTACCCGTCTGGTGCAGGATGCCGTCGGTTTCGACGCCAGCCGAGGTGACAGCGTCAGCGTGATCAACGTGCCATTCTCCAGCGAGCGCGCTGAAGTGTTGCCAGAGGCGTCGTTCTACTCGCAACCGTGGTTCTGGGACATCGTCAAACAGGCGGTGGGTGTGATCTTCATCCTCATCCTGGTGTTTGGCGTGTTGCGTCCGGTGTTGACCAACATTACCACCGGCAAGAGCAAGGAACTGGCCGGTTTCGGTGGCGACGCCGAGCTGGGTGGCATGGGCGGCCTGGATGGCGAGTTGTCCAACGACCGCGTCAGCCTGGGTGGCCCGCAAAGTATTCTGCTGCCTAGCCCGACCGAGGGTTATGACGCACAGCTGAACGCAATCAAGAGCTTGGTGGCCGAAGACCCGGGTCGTGTGGCCCAGGTCGTGAAAGAGTGGATTAACACTGATGAATGATCGAGCCATGGTAGCCAAACTCTCCAAAGTCGAGAAAGCCGCAGTGCTGTTGCTTTCCCTTGGCGAAACCGACGCAGCTCAAGTGCTCCGGCACATGGGTCCCAAGGAAGTCCAGAAAGTGGGCGTAGCGATGGCTCAGATGCGCAACGTGCATCGCGAGCAGGTCGAAGAGGTCATGAGCGAGTTCGTCGATATCGTCGGCGATCAGACCAGCCTTGGTGTCGGTTCCGATGGCTATATCCGCAAGATGCTGACCCAGGCACTCGGCGAAGACAAGGCCAACGGCCTTATCGACCGGATCCTGCTGGGTGGCAACACCAGCGGTCTGGACAGCCTCAAGTGGATGGAGCCGCGTGCCGTCGCCGACGTGATCCGTTTCGAGCACCCGCAGATTCAGGCCATCGTGGTGGCTTATCTTGACGCCGACCAGGCGGGCGAGGTGCTTGGGCATTTCGATCACAAGGTCCGTCTGGATATCATCCTGCGCGTTTCTTCGCTCAATACGGTGCAGCCAGCAGCGCTCAAAGAGCTTAACCAGATTCTCGAGAAGCAGTTCTCCGGTAACGCCAACACGTCGCGTACTACCCTGGGTGGTATCAAGCGTGCAGCCGACATCATGAACTTCCTCGACAGCTCCATCGAAGGCGCGCTCATGGATTCGATCCGCGAGGTCGACGAAGACCTTTCGGTACAGATCGAAGACCTCATGTTTGTCTTCAACAACCTCTCCGATGTGGACGACCGCGGTATTCAGGCGTTGTTGCGCGAAGTATCCTCGGACGTGCTGGTACTGGCGCTCAAGGGCTCGGACGAGGCGATCAAGGAAAAAATCTTCAAGAACATGTCCAAGCGTGCCGCCGAACTGTTGCGCGACGACCTGGAAGCAAAAGGTCCGGTGCGTGTCAGCGACGTGGAAACCGCCCAGAAAGAAATCCTCACCATTGCGCGTCGTATGGCCGAGGCCGGCGAGATCGTACTCGGTGGCAAGGGTGGCGAGGAAATGATCTAAGGATTCAGCCGACTCATGTCCAGTTCCAATAAAGAATCGGCCAGCGACCTCATTCGCGCCAAGGACGCCGGGTTGCTCGATATCTGGGCGCTGCCCAGCTTCGATCCACATGTGGAGCCCGAGCCCGAGCCTGAGCCCGAACCGGAACCGGTCGACGAACCGGCCGAGATGGAAGAAGTACCGCTGGACGAAGTTCAGCCGCTGACCCTGGAGGAGCTGGAAAGCATCCGCCAGGAGGCCTGGAACGAAGGCTTTGCCACCGGTGAAAAGGAAGGATTTCACAGCACACAGTTAAAAGTGCGCCAGGAAGCGGAAGTTGTTCTAGCGGCCAAGGTCGCCAGCCTGGAACAACTGATGGGCCACCTGTTGGCACCTATCGCCGAGCAGGACACGCAGATCGAAAAGGCCGTCATTCATCTGGTCGAGCACATCGCGCGGCAGGTCATTCAGCGCGAACTGGTCACTGATTCCGGTCAGATCGCCAGCGTGTTGCGCGATGCGCTCAAGCTATTGCCGATGGGTGCGCAGAACCTGCGAATTTTCATCAATCCTCAGGACTTCCTGCTGGTCAAGGCCATGCGCGAGCGTCATGAGGAGTCGTGGAAAATAGTCGAAGACGAAGACTTGCTGCCGGGTGGTTGCCGTATCGAAACCGAGCATAGCCGTATTGATGCCAGTGTCGAAACGCGAATAGCGCTGGCTATTTCCAAAATGCATGATCAGTTGCATGAGCAAGTGACGCATCCGGCTGCGGCGGACCTCAGCGTCGAGCTGGAGGCTTCGCCCGGCAAGGCTTCCAGTGCAGCCGAAGCTGACGCGGACACGCTCGATGCGCCTTGATCGCACCAGTTTCGGCAAACGCCTCGGTTCCTATGCCGAGTCGATCAGTCTGCCTGCCCAGCCGGTAGTAGAGGGTCGCCTGCTGCGTATGGTTGGCCTGACGCTTGAGGCCGAGGGCCTGCGTGCGGCGATGGGTAGCCGTTGCGTGGTCATCAACGATGACAGTCATCACCCGGTCGAAGTCGAGGCCGAAGTGATGGGGTTTTCTGGCGGCAAGGTGTTTCTGATGCCGGTCGGCAGCGTGGCGGGCATTGCGCCCGGCGCGCGCGTGGTGCCGCTGGCCGATACCGGTCGCCTGCCGATGGGCATGAGCATGCTGGGCCGCGTGCTTGACGGCGCGGGCCGGCCGCTGGACGGCCGCTCGCCGATCAAGGCTGAAGACTGGGTGCCGATGGATGGCCCGACCATCAACCCGCTCAAGCGTGACCCCATCAGCCAGCCGCTGGATGTCGGCATTCGTTGCATCAACGGTTTATTGACGGTTGGCCGCGGCCAGCGTCTTGGGTTGTTTGCCGGTACTGGTGTGGGCAAGAGTGTGCTGCTGGGCATGATGACGCGCTTCACCGAGGCGGACATCATCGTCGTCGGCCTGATCGGTGAGCGGGGTCGTGAGGTCAAGGAGTTCATCGAGCATATTCTTGGCGAAGAGGGTCTGAAGCGCTCGGTGGTGGTTGCATCGCCAGCCGATGATGCGCCGCTGATGAGGCTGCGCGCTGCCATGTATTGCACGCGGATCGCCGAATACTTTCGTGACAAGGGCAAGAATGTCCTGCTGCTAATGGACTCGTTGACCCGTTTTGCTCAGGCTNCATCGGCGAGCCCCCAGCCACCAAAGGCTACCCGCCCTCTGTGTTCGCCCGGCTGCCCAAGCTGGTGGAGCGCGCTGGCAATGCCGAGGCGGGTGGTGGTTCCATCACGGCCTTTTACACGGTGCTGTCGGAAGGCGATGACCAGCAGGACCCGATTGCCGACTCCGCGCGGGGTGTGCTCGACGGTCACATCGTGCTGTCCCGGCGTCTGGCTGAAGAAGGTCATTACCCGGCCATCGATATCGAAGCTTCCATCAGCCGGGTCATGCCTGCGGTGGTCAGCCCCGAGCACATGGCGCGCGCGCAGCATTTCAAACAGTTGTGGTCGCGTTACCAGCAGACTCGCGACCTTATCAGCGTGGGTGCCTATGTGGCGGGTGGCGATCGCGAGACCGACATGGCGATTGCGTTGCACCCGGTGTTGGTGCGCTATCAGCGCCAGGGCCTGCGAGACAACGAAAGCATGCAAGGTAGTGGCGAGGCGCTGGCGTCGATATTCGCACCGGCACCCGGCGGCTGATAGCCTATGGCTCAGAGTCGAGCGGCGCGTCTGGCGCCAGTGGTCGAGATGGCGGAAGCCGCCGAGCGAACGGCGGCTCAGCGGCTTGGGCATTTTCAGGGGCAGGTCAATCTGGCCAACAACAAGCTGCAGGAACTTGACCAGTTTCGTCAGGATTATCAGCAGCAATGGTTGCAACGCGGCAGTGCCGGGGTTTCCGGGCAGTGGTTGCTGGGTTATCAGCGCTTTCTCAGTCAGCTCGATGTCGCCGTTGCCCAGCAATACAAAAGTCTTGAGTGGCACAAGGCCAATCTCGATAGGGCGCGTAGCGCCTGGCAGGATTGTTATGCGCGGGTTGAAGGCTTGCGCAAGCTGGTGCAGCGTTATATGGATGAAGCACGCAGACTGGAGGACAAGCGGGAGCAGAAATTGCTCGACGAGTTGTCGCAGCGTCTGCCTCGTCACGAACAATTCTGACGTTTGACTCAATCAGACCCGCGGTGATTTCTCTGGCTGGTCTACGCTATCAATGTCTCGGTGATGAAACACCTCGAGGTTCCTCATGACAGTCACTTCCGAACGCTCTGCCGATGGCCAGACGCTGACCCTTTACATCGAGGGGCGCTTTGATTTTCAATCCCATCAGGCGTTTCGCGCAGCCTACGAGGATTACCCGCAGACGCTGAACTATGTGGTCGACCTGCGGGGTACGCATTACCTGGACAGTTCTGCGTTGGGGATGCTGTTGCTGTTACGCGACCATGCCGGTGGCGATAAAGCGGTGGTGCACCTTGTCAATTGCACGCCTGATGTACTGAAGATTCTGGCTATTTCCAATTTCTCGAAGTTGTTTGAACTGAGCATACCCAGTGCAGTCATCCCCGAAAAAACTGTGCATTCTGATCGCCGATGACAGTGCCAGTGACCGGTTGCTGCTTTCAACCATCGTTGCGCGGCAGGGGCACAGGGTTCTCAGTGCTGGCAATGGTGTCGAGGCTGTGGCCATCTTCAAGGCCGAAAGCCCGCATTTGATCCTGATGGACGCCATGATGCCGGTCATGGATGGCTTCGAAGCGGCGCGACGGATCAAGGCGATGAGTGGTGAGTCGCTGGTGCCGATCATCTTCCTCACCTCGCTGACTGAAGGCGAAGCGCTTGCACGCTGTCTGGATGCCGGTGGCGACGACTTCATGTCCAAGCCTTACAACCCGCTGGTGCTGGCCGCCAAACTCAACGCCATGAACCGCTTGCGGGTGTTGCACGAAACTGTCCGTCAACAACGTGACCAGATCAGCAAGCACCACGAGTACCTGCTCAACGAGCAGCGTGTCGCCAAGGCGGTGTTCGATCAGATTGCCCACGCCGGTTGCCTTGGGGCCGGCAATATTCGCTACTTGCAGTCTCCTTATGCCTTGTTCAACGGCGACCTGATGCTGGCTGCCTACACGCCGGCCGGGCACATGCAGGTCTTGCTTGGGGATTTCACCGGGCACGGCTTGCCGGCTGCCGTCGGGGCGATGCCGCTTGCCGAGGTGTTCTACGGCATGACCGCCAAGGGCTACGGCCTGGTTGAAATCCTTCGTGAAATGAACGCCAAGCTCAAGCGCATCCTCCCCGTCGACATGTTCTGTTGTGCAACGCTGCTTTGTATCAACCTGGCACAACGGCAGGTCGAGGTCTGGAGCGGGGGCTTGCCGGACGGCTACTTGTTGCGCGGCGCGCAGGGTGAGCATGTGCCGCTGGCTTCCAGTCACCTGCCATTGGGCGTGCTGAGTGTCGATGCTTTCGATGCACGCACCGAGGTCTATCCGTTGGCGCCGGGCGATCGCATCTTCCTGCTGTCCGACGGGGTGCTCGACACCAGTAACAACAATGACGAACTGTTCGGTGCGCAGCGTTTGCGCCAGGTGCTTTCTGCCAACCGCGAGCCGCACTTGCTGATTGAGGAAATTCTCGTAGCGCTCAACGATTTTGGTGGCAAGGCACGTGACGATGTCAGTCTGCTGGAAATCAGCGCCGTCGATGAGCCATTGCAGAGTCTGCCTGCCCTGACCTATTCGGACAGCGGCGCCTCCAGCCCGCTGGACTGGTCGGCCAGCTTCGAGTTTCGCGCTTCGACCCTGAGGCGCTTCAACCCGCTGCCGTACGTCTTGCAGTTGCTGCTTGAAGTTCATGGCCTGCGCGATCAGGGCGCTGCACTGCATATGGTGCTCGGCGAGCTTTATAGCAATGCGCTGGAACATGGTGTGCTAGGGCTGGATTCGTCGCTCAAGCATGATGCGGCAGGTTTCGCCCTGTATTATCAGCAGCGCGCCGAGCGTCTTGGCATGCTTCAGACCGGGTTCGTCCGCGTGACTGTGCGGGTCGAGCCAGTTGCAGAGGGTGGTCGGCTGACCCTCAGCGTGGAGGACAGTGGTCAGGGATTTGATGTTGAAAAAGTCCGGATGCAGATACCTGCGAGCAATGAACTGTATGGTCGCGGGCTACGCCTGGTGTGTGAATTGAGTCGTGAGGCTCGGTGGTCTGCGGATGGCAGGACGGCGTGCGTGGAATTTTCCTGGGAGGGAGTGGCATAATCCCCCCTGGAGTCTTGATCAAGGAGTGAACAAGTGTCGATTCATCTGGATTACAGCGTGCTGAATGCCTTGCAGGAAGTCATGGAGGACGAGTATCCGACCTTGCTGGATGTGTTCCTCAAGGATTCCGAGCAGCGTATCGCGCAACTGCGTCTTGCTGTTCAAACAGGCCATCCTGACTTTCAGGAATTGAGCCTCACCGCGCACAGTTTCAAGGGCAGCAGCGGCAATATGGGTGCCTTGCAACTTTCCGAGCTGTGTCGTCAGTTGGAAGAGCAATCCCGTCAGCAGTTGTTCACCGGTCTGCCAGAGCTGATCGGCAAAATCGACAGCGAATACATGACTATTCGCGGCTTGTTTAACGCAGAGCGGCAGTTGTTTGTCAGCTGATCGCTGATTTCCAGATCCCCGATCTTCCTTTATCCGGCAACCTTATCAAGCGGCCGTGAAAGGTTGGCCCGCATATTGCTAAATATTCTGGTAAGGCGATAACCAGCAGCTTATGCGGAGACCGAAATGCCCCTCGCTACCAATGCGCTTCTTCAGGCCACAAGCACTGCGACCTCAAGGTCCGGTACGGCCAATAATGCGGTCAAGTCTGCTGACAGCAGCAAGGACGGGGCCTCCAGCTTTTCCAATGTGTATGCCAAACAAGCCAGGGATGCTGTTCCTTCGCGTGATGATGCGCCAGTCAAATCGGCTCGCGACAAGGCAGCGCCTGACAAGGACAAGGTTGCCGCCGGCAAGGACAAGTCTTCCGGTGATCAGACCAATGCCGCTGACACGTCGAGTGTTGCCGATAGCGGCAATGATTTGCCAACCCGTTCGACTGCCGCTGAGGATGATGCTGCCAGTGCCGGTTCAAAGCAGGATGATGCACAGGCATCTGCAGACCCTGCATTGACTGAAGGGCTGGCGATTGTCGACCCGGTGCTTGACCCGGCGTTGCAGGCGATGGCTGCGCAAGCGCCTGCCTTGCCGGTCGCCAGGCCACAAAGCCCTGACGTCACGGCTGCGCCCGCAGCGACCGCGCTCACGGTCACTCAGGCTGCTCCGCCCGCAGCGACTGAAGAAGCATTCAATCCGGACGCCGATCCGCTTGATGGTCTGGATGCGGTGCAATTGGCGCTGGAGAATGCCAACGCCAAAACGCAGCTGGCTGCGCAGAATACCCATGCTGCCAACAAAGCGACGCCGACCAACGCAGAAGCTGATCCAAACCAGAATCTTGTCAATAACCTGTCGGCCCTGAGCGAGCAGCTTCCCTCTGAAGAGAGCAGCACGGAAAGCAGTGACAAGTCGTTCAGCGGCTTGATCGGCGAAGGACTGAAGGATGTCAAAAGCGCCGCTGGCGACACGCGCGTCGACAACTTTGCCGATCGCCTCGCTGCGCTGAGTCAGGCCGCGCAACCGGCCCGTGTTGCGGCAACACCTGCCGCCGTGCCGTTGATGAGTCAGCCGTTGGCCATGCATCAAAGCGGCTGGACCGAAGGCATTGTCGACCGCGTCATGTACCTGTCGAGCCAGAACCTCAAAACCGCCGACATCAAGCTGGAGCCCGCCGAACTCGGACGTCTGGACATCCGCATCAACATGGCACCGGAGCAGCAGACCCAGGTAACGTTCATGAGCGCCCACATGGGTGTGCGTGACGCACTGGAAAGTCAGATGTCGAGGTTGCGTGAGTCGTTCGTTCAGCAGGGGCTTGGCAACGTCGACGTCAACGTTTCCGACCAGTCGCAACAGCAGGCCCAGCAACAGGCTCAAGAACAGGCCAGTCGCGCCCAGCGCAACGGTCGTGGCAATGGCGTGAGCTCAGGCGACACTTCGGATGAGATTGCAGGCGTCGATGCTGCTGTTCCGGTCAGCCAGCCGGCTGCACGCGTGATCGGCAACAGCGAGATCGATTATTACGCGTGATGCTCCTGCGTCACATGGCAGCCGCGACGCGAAGTCATGCCTTGCCTGCTAGTTGTTAACGCAGAAATGTTTTTCGAGCTCGATGGTACAGACGACACAAATTGCGACCTTAGTGACGGCTGAGTACTGGCGCTGATCCGGGGGTAGCCTGGCAGGACGCCAGGCTAGACGTACCGGGCCATGGATGGCCCGTTGCGGCGACCCCCGGATCAGTGACAGGGCGAAGGAACCCGACGAAGTCGGGCCGGAAACAGGAGCGA